>JAZFSN010000188.1:0-18036 GCA_036446195.1 Thermodesulfovibrionia bacterium
CGCCGGAGGCCGGATTTTCCGCCTCGGCGGATCCTGAAGTATCGGGGGAAGTCCTATATTTTAGTCCTTATATCTAAGCCCTTTGGATTTTTACTGGCGGGAGTGTGTGGGAATCGAACCCACCCTGCCCGCTTTTGGCAGGCAACACTGGATTTGAAGTCCAGGAGGGACACCAGAACCCTATGCACTCCCAAAATCTATACTTTATAACTTGCTGAAATCAGTTCGTAACTAAAACAACTAAGGTCTGGATTTTCCGCCTCGGGCGGACACGAGGGACACCAGAACCCTATGCACTCCCATCTTTTGATTTTTATAATATTCCGGGATGTAACCGGTTATTTATTATACATGACTGTAGCAGTTTTGTAACAGAATATAGCTCAAAGAATAATATCTATAGAAAAGCTCACCAACAAACAGAATACAAGATGTTTCCAACATGTTAATTGCCCCGGTATATGTAATTTTACCCTGCCGTGTTATATTGTTATATGCCTGCTAATTTGCCGCCAGAATATTTTGCAGCTGAAAAGGCATTCAAGCAGTCAGGAACTCCTTCTGAAAAGATAGCCGCCCTTAAAGATCTCATAGCAACTGTTCCAAAACACAAGGGCACAGACAAGCTGAGGGCAGACCTGAGAAAAAGGCTCTCAAAATTAAAAGAGGAATCTGTAAGGAAAAAAAAAGGCGGCAAGGGAAATCTCTATACAGTTGACAGGGAAGGCGCATCACAGATAGCACTTGTTGGATTTCCGAATTCAGGGAAGTCATCTCTGCTTAAAAGCCTCACAAATGCAAGCCCTGTTATTGCTGATTACCCAATGTCTACTGTTATGCCTCTCTCAGGGATGATGCCTTTTGAAGACATACAGTTTCAACTCGTGGACCTGCCTCCCGTGGGTAATGAGTCAACTGACGGCTGGGTCTCTGGAATTCTTAGAAACTCGGATTTTTTTTTGCTTGTACTAGACCTCGCTGAAGAGCCGGATATCCAGACAGAACTCCTCATAGAACAGTTGGCAGCGTGGAACATATACATCATAAAAAAAGATGGAACAGCAGCAGAAAAAGCGTATCTGTTGACTGACTATAAAAAAGGGATTAAAAAGGCGGTTATCGTGGCAAATAAGAAAGATATCGCCGGAGCCGGCGAAGGACTTAAAATGCTGCTAAAAAGGTATGGAAACTCTTATCCTGTAATTGCGGTCTCCTCCACAGAAAAAGAAGGTTTTGATGAACTTATAAAAACTGTTTTTGATATTTCAGGGATTATCAGGGTCTATACAAAAGAACCGGGGAAAGCCCCTGATATGAGTCAGCCATTTACAATCCCTTTAAAAACAACAGTCCTTGGACTCTCAGAGATGATTCATAAGGATTTTGTCAGGAATCTGAAATATGCCTGCGTATGGGGCTCTACGAGATTCCCGGGCCAGAGAGTACAGAAGGATTATATCCTTCATGACAGGGATATCGTTGAATTCCACCTATAGATATATCACTGCATAATCAATGCTATCTGTTCTGATTATTATTAATAAATGTAAAAGTAATGTCCTACGATTACGGCAATGTTGTCATTCCTGCCCCGTATCAAGTACGGGATAAACTCCAGCAGGAATCCAGAGGTAAAAAGCTGGATTCCGTTTCAAGCTTGCCTGTCGGCAGACAGGCACGGAATGACGTGATAGCGGACATTATTTAAGGGTGAGTCAATAATTACGATAAAGGGGATACAATCAACTACAGGTTTTTTCACATTGAATTCCTTCAATCGAGTATTCGTAATGTAAAGCCATATCAACAGATTTGTTATCAGCTTTGCTGGCTGGAAGAGCGAAAAATTTAACTGTAAATGACAATCTAAACCCAGAACTCAGGATATCTGCGGTTTTTAGGTATATTGTTAACCAAAAGTGCCACTATAAGCATAATTGCTGCCCCCAGTCCCACGGGAATAAGTACATACAGATAGCCCAGGTTATGTATTTTCTCGCTTCCGATAACAGCAATTAAGGCTGTTGCTCCACCCGGAGGGTGAAGGGTTTTTGTTGCATGCATAAATGCAATAGCAGTAGCCACTGCCACAGATGCGGCAAGCCACATATGGGGATGCAGCAGCTGATAACAGGTCACGCCTATAATGGCTGAAAATATATGTCCTCCCATGAGATTTCTTGGCTGTGCTAACGGGCTTCTAATTGCTCCATAAAGGAGAACTGCCGAGGCGCCAAAAGAACCTATAATCATAACCATATCTGAATCCTCCAGCCTGTTGTAGTTAATATAGGCAACTGCAGTTATTCCGAGGAAGGCGCCTATCCAGGACCATACAATCTCCGGGATGCTAACTGCCGGCGGGCTCTTTGAAGTTCCTTTCATCTTTTTAAAATAATTTAAGGGCATTTTTGCGGGGTTCTCCTGAACACAATAATTACTTGTCTTTGATTAATAAAGCACGCACTATATCCTCCCTTGAAACAATACCGGTTAAACCGCCTCTCCGGTCAATAACCGGTACACGGTTGATATTCTTTTCTGTAAATATATTGGCAATCTCGATAACAGAAGTATCCTCACTCACTGTTACAGCAGGTGTGGTCATGATATCTCCGGCCTTTTTTGCGCGGATGGATACTGCCACACAGCCTTTGTCTTTCAGACATTCAGCCACAACACCCATGAAGGTTTTTGGATCCTTTGCCCCCATACGGGAAAGAAAGTCTTTTTCTGATATTACTCCGGCTACACTGCCGTTTTCATTAACAACCGGTACCCCGGAGATTTTATTTTGAGCCATCAGCAGAGCTACTTCCTTAAGGGGTGTTTCCCTTTCTGCAGAGAATACCTTGCTGGTCATTATATCCTTTGCCTTTACAGCGCGGGTAATTCTTGACAGGGCATGACGGTAAGCAACCTGGTAGAGCTCCTTGAAGTCTGCCGGTGTGATATCCAGATAGCCGGGTATATCTTTCATTGCCTCAAAGATATCCTTATCAGTAACCTCTACTTCAGGAAAAAAGTCTTTTTCTTCAGGGCTGTTACTCATACTTACGACTCCCTTTTTTATGAACCTGCTGTCTATACATGAGGAGATTGTATCTTAATGCTAAACAGTTAGCTCTTTATTGCCTAAATCTTATATATCCTTAGCCTACGCGTAACCCAAAGTGTTTAACATGATTTAAATCATAAAGGGTTAAATTAAGGGCCTGACGCCTAAATACTGCCCTCCAGCTTTTTCACTGCATCTATCATTACATTAAGTTTCAGATATTGGTAGAAAATCTCCTGTTGTCATGATAAACTGGTTTTGTGATATACCCCGTTAGAAAAAAAACCCTGCCTTTCAGGCGGGATAAAAAATACATGGAGAGGGTGGCAGGGAAAAAACCTCGCAAGCTTTCTAACGGGGTATACCTTAATAATAAACTTGTTCCAAAGGCTAAAGCAAAAATATCTGTATTTGACCACGGATTCCTGTATGGTGACGGCGTTTATGAAACATTAAGGGCTTATAAAGGAATAGTATTCAAGATTGACGAGCATATAGAACGCCTATTCTGCTCAGCATCAATGATTGACCTTAAAATCAATAAAACCCCTGATAAGATAAAAAACGCTGTTTACAAAACAATAAGAACAAACGGGCATTACGATGCATACATAAGGATAAGCATATCAAGGGGCCCCGGCCCTCTCGGATTAGATATCGAACTATGTCCGAAACCGACTTTTTTAATAATCTCCAATGTATTTAAAGGGCATCCCGGGCAATACTATAAAAAGGGCGTTAAGATTGCGATAGTGGATGTAAGAAGAAATCTTAAGGAAGCGCTTAATCCAAAAATCAAATCTCATAATTTTCTGAACAATATCCTTGCAAAGATAGAGGCGAAAAAAAGAGGGGCTTATGAAGCCATAATGCTGAATCACAGAGGGTATATAGCAGAGGGAACAATAACAAATATATTTTTTGTCAAAAATAATATCCTCTATACCCCTTCTCCTGATGTTGGAATCCTGGATGGAATAACAAGAAGAATTATCCTGGATGTTGCAAAAGAACTGAAAATTAAAACCAGGGAAGGAAAGTTTAAACGCAGAGATATTTACAGGGCTGATGAAGTATTTATTTCCAATACAACTATGGAAATAATGCCGGTATCTGAAGTTGACAATATAAGAATAAGGACAGGAACAGGAAAGATTACCGGAAAACTCCATCTGGCTTATAAGAAAAAGGTAGCTGACTATATCAAAGAAAACATGAAAAATGGACGATAACCTCAATATAGCTAAATTAATAGACCATACTCTTCTCAAGTCGTATGCAACAGAGAAAGACATACAAAAGCTTTGTGACGAGGCTCAAGAATATGGTTTTTTTTCTGTATGTGTTCATCCTTTTTTTATAAAAAAAGTCAAAAATATGCTCTCAGGAACAGATGTAAAACTTACTACTGTAATTGGGTTCCCCATGGGGATAACACTTACTCGGGTAAAAATATATGAGGCTATGGAAGCGGTCTTGCTGGGTGCTGATGAACTGGATATAGTCATTAATTTAGGGGCAGTTAAGGCTGGTAAATGGGACATCGTAAAAAAAGAAATCTCGGATTTAGTGACAGCCACACCAGATATAACGCATAAATCAATAATAGAAACCTGTTACCTATCGGACGACGAGAAAATAAAAGCATCAATAGCAGCTATGGAAGCAGGGGCAAAATTCATAAAGACATCTACCGGATTTGCCCATGCGGGTGCTGCAGTCAGAGACATAACCATGATAAAAGCTGCAACAAAAGGCAAAATAGGCATAAAGGCCGCAGGCGGCATTAAAACCTTAAAAGATATCCTGAGCTTTGTCAGGGCAGGGGCTACAAGAATAGGCACAAGTTCAGGAGCGGATATAATGAAGGATTATTTGTCCGGTGTAAGATAATCCTTCATAGCATTTATACCTCCACAACAGAATCATCGCAAAGCATTAGTCTGAGCGCTTTATGCCCGATATTATTTCTGCTTATTTTTACCCTGCGTCCTACAAGACTTTCTTCTATCCTTTCAATATCTCTTAATTCGCTTTCATCCATTACTACTGAATGCTCAATAGATGAATTTATTATTTTCACACTATTGCCAATACTTGTATACGGCCCTATAAAAGAATTATTTATTTCAGTATTTTCACCGATTATAACGGGCCCGCGTATCGTGCTCTTTTTTATAACCGAATTTTTCCCAATAACAACACGGCCTAAAATCTTGCTTGCTTTATCAATCCTGCCGTTAAAATCTCTTTTTAGCCAATTATCCAAAACAATTGCATTTGCAGTAAGAAGGTCGTCTTTCTTGCCTGTATCAATCCACCATTCATCAAGCACAAAACTCTCTATCTTATATCCCATCTTCATCAATTCCTGAATCGCATCTGTAATTTCAAGCTCTCCCCTTTTTGAAGGCTTTATCCTCTCAATCGCTTCATGTATCTTTGATGAGAAAATATAAATACCTACAAGGGCAAGATTTGATTTGGGTTTATCAGGCTTCTCTATAAGCCTGATGATTTTGCCTGCTTTTGTAACCTCGGCAACACCAAAATTTCCTGGATTATCAACATTTTTAAGAAGGATAAGCGCGTCTGGCGTATTACTTTTAAATTCTTTAACAAATTTATCTATTCTCATTCCGATCAGATTGTCTCCTAAATACATAACAAATGAGGAATCAGATAGAAAATCCTGTGCTACCTTAATAGCATGCGCTAGTCCGCCAGGCACATCCTGTTTTAAATATTCAATATTAATACCCCAGCTATTTCCATTTCCAACAGTTTCTTTTATCTCCTCACCCGTTTCAGGCGATATAATGATACCTACATCCTTTATCCCAGCATGAACAATGTTATCGATACAGTAAAAAATTATTGGTTTATTAGCCACAGGCACAAGCTGTTTCGCTCCTGAGTAAGTCAATGGCCTTAGACGTGTACCCTTGCCCCCGCTTAATATTATTGCTTTCATAATTTTTATGATATCGAAAACTCCCGATAAGTGCAAATATTTAATTAGATAATTACCAAGGTTGTCAGGCAATCTCAAAAATTATTATTATTTAAACTTTATCTTTAATATTCCAAAATGTTATGAATGAATGAGTAGATTAGCTTTTAATTTTTCCAACTTGTGAACCGGCAGACCTCTTGAAAAAACGAAGAAAAATTGCTAAAGTAGCTTTTCATTCCACAATTTTATTCCCGCTTGTGGCGGGTGAGGAAGAAGCTATGGCTGAGCTTGACAGACTTAGAGGGAAAATTGATGAAATTGACTTTCGTATACTCCAATTATTGAATAAGAGGACCAGTTTTGTCCTTAAAATCAGAAAGGCAAAAAAAGACAGGCGTTTAAGCCCTCATTCCCCTGAAAGAGAAAGGGAAATAATTGAAAGACTAACTAAACTAAATCCAGGACCCTTTCCCAATGACGTCATTAAATCAATATACAGAGAAATCCTTTCTGCATCGCTTTCTCTGGAGCATAAACTGAAGGTAGCTTATTTAGGGCCAACTGCAACCTTTACTCACCTTGCTGCAAAAAGGCAGTTCGGCTCATCGACACAGTACCTGCCTGAAAATACTATAAGAGCTGTTTTTGAAGCTGTTGCCAGAGATAATGCCCATTACGGAGTTGTGCCGGTTGAAAATTCAACAGAAGGTATAGTGAATTACACTCTTGATATGTTCATTGATTCAGATTTAAAGATTGTTTCAGAGATAATGCTCAAGGTATCACATAATCTCCTTTCAAAAACAGGAAGGAGAACAGACATAAAAAAAATTTACTCTTACCCTCAGGCAACTGCACAGTGCAGGGACTGGCTTGAAGAAAATTTTTCAGGTGTACCCATTGTAGAAGAGCTGAGCACTGCCGCGGCCGCCAGGCGTGCATCAAAAAACCCCTCTGCTGCTGCTATTGCAAGTGAACTCGCTGTTTCTGCCTATAAACTAAAGTTTGTTAAAAAAGGGATAGAGGATTACAAAAAAAATTACACTCGTTTCCTGGTAATTGCAGAGGCTTTATCACCTAAAACCGGAAAAGACAAGACATCAATCATGTTTTCCATAAAAGACAGACCTGGCGCCCTTTATGTAATACTAAGGCACTTTGCAAGAAATAAAATAAATCTTACAAAGATTGAATCCAGGCCATCCAGGAGAAAGGCGTGGGAATACATATTCTTTGTAGACATGGAGGGCCACATAGAAAATAAAGGAGTTAAAAAGGCTGTTGAGGAAGTAAAAAAAGAATGCCTCTATCTTAAAATACTGGGATCTTACCCTTCTGCAGAATAGGAACAAACTACGAAGTTCGTTATACGTTATTAGTTGTACGAACCTGCCTGCCGGCAGGCAGGTAACGATTAACGTATAACGAATAACAAAATTCACTGTGGTTAATTGCAGTTTTTGGGATAACAAATAACGGATCATGCTATACGTTCCAGAACACATAAAAACCATTAAACCCTATATCCCGGGCAAGCCAATAGAAGAACTGGAGAGAGAGCTTGGAATTTCAGATTCAATAAAGCTTGCCTCTAATGAGAGCCCTTTAGGGCCAGCACCTCTTGCGATTAAGGCACTGCGTGAAGGCATCAGCATGCTGAACAGATATCCAGATGGAAGCTGTTATTATCTTAAAAATGCATTGTCTGAAAAACTGGGATTAACATCCGGTGAAGTCCTGCCCGGCAATGGTTCCAATGAGGTCATTGAACTTGCAGTAAGGACATTCCTGAGCCCTGGTGATGAGGCAATAATGGCTCATCCCTCTTTTGTTGTATATTCAATGATTGTCCAGGCAGCAGGAGGGAAAAATATAATAGTGCCCCTTAAAGACTGGCGCCATGACCTTGATGCCATGGCATCAAGGATAACAAAAAAAACAAAGATCATTTTTATAGCAAATCCTAATAATCCTACCGGCACAATAAATACAAAGACCGAGATGGATGTCTTTATAAAAAACATACCCGAAGGGGTACTGGTTGTTATTGATGAGGCATATTATGAATACGTAACCTCTGGAGATTACGCTGATAGTATGAAATACCTGAGAACAGGGAGGGATATACTCATATTGAGAACCTTTTCTAAAATATACGGACTTGCCGGCCTGAGAATAGGATACGGAATTGCAAAAGCCTCAATCATTGCAGATATGAACAAGATGCGGCAGCCTTTTAATATAAATTCTTTAGCTCAGAAAGCTGCTCATGCGGCGCTTAAAGACGATGAACACGTGGCAAATGCAAAAAGAATAAATGAAAGAGGTAAAAAATATCTTTACAGGGAACTTAAGGATATGGGAATTAAATTTGTGCCTACAGAGGCAAATTTCATATATATTATTTTAGAGGATGACATAGCATCTCAGTTACACGCTAATCTTCTAAAGCACGGGGTTATTGTGAGACCAATGGGACCCCGTAACATAAGAGTAACGGTAGGACTTCCCGGAGAAAACAGGAGATTCATAGATGCAATGAGAAAAATTCAAAATAAATGAATTTTTTAATTTCAAATTGTAAATTTCAAATTTTTTAGGAGACAACAATGGATATTATAGTACTTAAACGCAGTGTTACTAAAAAAGAAACTCATCATATAGTTAAAAAACTCCTGAATAAAGGGTTTAAAACCAATATTTCAAAGGGCACTGAAAGAACAGTCATAGGCGTAATCGGTGATACATCAAAGATTACTGACGAGGAGAACAGCGCATTTGAGATTTTACCAGGTGTTGAAAAAATCTACCGTATACTCAAGCCTTTCAAGCTTGCAAGCAGGGATTTCAAACCTAAAAACACAGTTATCAGAATCGGAAGGAATATCATCGGAGCTAAAAAAATACATGTTCTTGCAGGGCCGTGTGCTGTTGAGAACATGCCTGCACTTCTAAAAATAGCAAAGGAAGTTAAAAAAGCAGGCGCAACATTCATAAGAGGAGGAGCTTTCAAGCCCAGGACCTCGCCTTACAGCTTTCAGGGGCTCGGAGAGAAAGGGTTAAAAATCCTTGCAGATGTCCGCGAAAAAACAGGTTTGCCGGTAGTCACAGAGCTTATGGATCCAAGAGACATTGACGTAATTATCAAATATGCTGACGTTATCCAGATAGGTGCAAGAAATATGCAGAATTTCAGGCTGCTGCAGGAGGTCGGCTCCCATAACAAACCTGTGCTTTTAAAAAGAGGGCTGTCTGCAACCATAAAAGAACTGCTCATGGCAGCTGAATACATTATGGCACAGGGCAATAACAAGGTTATACTTTGTGAAAGAGGGATAAGGACATTTGAAACAGCAACAAGGAACACGCTTGATTTAACCGCCGTGCCTGTTTTGAAAAACCTTTCCCACCTCCCTGTTATTGTTGACCCGAGTCACGCCGTTGGTAAATGGGATCTTGTAGCTCCCATGGCAAAGGCTGCTATTGCAGCCGGCGCTGACGGTCTGATGATCGAAGTCCACTCTAATCCGGAAGAGGCTCTGTCAGACGGAGAACAGTCCCTAAAGCCACACAGGTTTAAAACTCTTATGAAGGAATTAAAGGCAATTGCAAAAGTAATAGGGAGGGAAATATAAAAAGGATTGCGGATTGTGGAATAAAAAAACCGAAATCCCAAACCTGCCTGCCGGTAGGCAAGGTCTGAAATCCGAAATTTTAAAATTATGGATATGAATTTTAAGAATGTTACTATTATCGGCGTCGGTCTTATAGGCGGTTCTTTTGCCCTTTCCCTCAGAAAGGCAGGATTTAAAGGCAGGATAACAGGGACAGGCAGAAACAAAGAAAATCTTGTCAGGGCAAAAAATTTAGGAATTATAGATGAATATTTTACTGCTCCTGCAGAAGGAATCAAACATGCGGATTTGATTTTACTTTCCACACCAGTAGGCCAGTTCCCCCAAATTGCAGAAATTATAAAAGAACATTTAAAAAAGGGCTCAATAGTAACTGATGTAGGGAGTGTTAAGGCAGAAGTAATTAAAACACTTGAACATTTAATGCCTGAAGGCGTGAGTTTTGTTGGAGGACACCCAATTGCAGGCAAAGAATGCTCGGGGATAAATGCTGCCTCGTCCGAACTTTTTAACGGGGCAAGATGTATTATAACGCCGAGCCCAAATACCAATAAAGAGGCATTAGAAAAAATCCTTGCTCTCTGGAATGCATTTGGCTCTAAGACAGTTTTAATGAATCCTGATAAGCATGACTCAATCTTTGCCGCAGTAAGTCATCTGCCTCATGTGATTGCCTATGCCCTTATAAACACCATTATGGATTTAGATAAGGATATACTTCCCCATGGCGGGCGGGGGCTCAAAGACATGACCAGAATCGCATTAAGCCCGCCGGAACTGTGGCGGGACATATGCTCTCATAACAGAGAAAACATGATTAAATCTTTAAATAATTTTTTATCTTCAGTTTTGCATATTGAAAGGCTTATTGAAAAGTCGGACTGGGACAATCTCTGGAAAGAGTTTCAAAAGGCAAAGACTGGAAGGCAAACCCTTGAATCAGATTAGCATAAAATATCAAAAACCTCTGCTGGGAGAGATTATATCTCCACCTGATAAATCCATCTCCCACAGGGCAGTAATCATCTCGTCCCTTTCTGAGGGGAAAAGCATAATAAGAAACTTTCTTCATGCTGAAGACCCGGAGAGAACGCTCAAGGCATTAAGAAAAATGGACATTGATATAGATGAAAAAGGTAAAGAACTGGTTATTACCGGTAAGGGATTGACAGGCCTAAAAAAGCCTGAAAACATAATAGACTGTGGAAATTCAGGAACTACGATGAGACTTCTGAGCGGAGTGCTTGCAGGACAGCCATTTTCCGCCGCGCTAACAGGAGATTCATCTTTAAAAAACAGGCCCATGCAGAGGATAATTACTCCACTTACAGAAATGGGAGCTGTTATAACGTCAGAACGCGGCGGCTACCCGCCTCTCAGTATAAAGGGGGGGAAGTTAAAGCCCATTAACTACAGGTCTCCGGTGGCAAGTGCCCAGGTTAAATCTGCAATTTTACTTGCAGGGCTATATTGTGATGGAGCTACATCTGTTACTGAACCCTCTAAATCAAGAGACCATACTGAAAAGATGTTAAAGGCCAGTGGCGCGGATATCAGCATAAAAGGTCTTGAAATCAGTATAAAAGGCAGGGCTAACCTTAAACCTTTGGATATTGATATTCCCGGCGATTTTTCATCAGCTGCGTTCTTTATTGTGGCAGGAGTACTGGTCCCTGATTCAAAGATATTAATAAAAAATACAGGGATAAATCCCACAAGGACAGGATTAATAGATATTCTAAAAAAAATGGGCGCTGACATAAGCCTTGAGAGCAGGAGAGAGAGCTCGGGAGAGCCCGTTGCTGACATATATATAAAACATTCACCGCTTACCGGAATAGAGATAGACAGTGATATGGTTCTTAAGGCTATTGATGAATTCTCTGTCCTTTGTGTTGCAGCTTCAAAGGCCCAGGGAATAACAAAGATAACCGGCGCAAAAGAACTGAGAGTTAAGGAATCAGACAGAATAGCCTTAATGGCTAAAGAGTTAAGAAAAATGGGGGTAGAAATTCAGGAACTTGAGGATGGTCTTGTCATTGAAGGGAGGGAAACCCTAAAATCTGCAACTATTCAGAGTCACGGAGACCACAGGATTGCAATGGCCATGTTAGTAGCAGGGCTCACGGCTGGCGGAGAAACAACTGTCAAAGACACAGGATGCATCAATACATCTTTCCCGGGATTCGTAGAGATGCTATCAAAATTAAGCAGCTAATGAACTACCTTGCAACAAGCTATAGGGTATCAAAAAATGTTATATCAAGTTGAGCGATTTTCAATCCTGTCATTCTGGCTTGTCCAGAATCTCTCCTTGTTTCAAGAAGGATTCCCGACAAGCCTGCCTACCGGACAGGCAGGCGGGAATGACAAAAGGAGACCCTGCAGCAAGCTACAGGGAATTATCAAGTTAAATAATCTTAAAAAAATGGAGTTAAAATGAGCAAAGAAAAGATTTCATCTGTAAAACAAAGGATTTTCCCTCCGCCAGAGGAATTTTCAAAAAATGCCTATGTTAAAAATGTGAACCAATATGAAAAGATGTACCAAAACTCAATTGAAAACCCCGGGGATTTCTGGGCAGAGATGGCAGAAAAAAACATATCGTGGTTTAAAAAGTGGGATAAGGTTTTTGAGAACGACTTTACTAAACCTGAAATTAAGTGGTTTACCGGAGGTAAACTGAATGTCTCTTTCAATTGCCTGGACAGACATCTGAAGACCCACAGAAAGAACAAGGCCGCGCTAATATGGGAGAGTGAAAGCGGGGAAAACAAAATCTTTACATACCAGGAACTTCATCGTTTGGTATGCAGGTTTGCAAATCTGCTTAAAAAATTAGGAGTTAAAAAAGGTGACAGGGTTGTTTTTTATTTACCAATGATTCCGGAACTTGCTGTCGGCATGCTTGCATGCAGCCGAATCGGTGCGGTACATAGCGTTGTTTTCGGCGGATTTAGTGCCTCTGCACTAAGAGGAAGGATTAATGACTGCCAGGCAACAGTCCTTGTCACATCTGACGGCTCATTTCGCGCCGGGAAGGTAATCCCTCTTAAAAAGAATGCTGATATTGCGATGGAAGAAACGCCAACCATAAAGCAGTGTCTTGTATTCAGAAGAACCTGCATATCTGTGGACATGAAGCAGGGCAGAGATATTTATGCCGTGGAAGAACTTGAAAGAGACGATATATCATCATGGTGTGAACAGGAAGAGATGGATGCTGAGGACCCCCTCTTTATCCTGTATACGAGCGGAAGTACAGGAAAGCCAAAGGGACTGCTTCATACAACTGCCGGATATCTGACTTATGCTGCGGTTACTTTCAAGTACATTTTTGATTATCACGAAGAAGATACCTTCTGGTGCACTGCAGACATAGGATGGATAACAGGACACACATATATACTCTACGGCCCGCTCTGCAATGGAGCAACAAGCATAATGTTTGAAGGGGTTCCTACTTATCCACAGCCGGACAGATACTGGGAAATAGTTGAAAAATATAAGGTCAATATATTTTATACAGCTCCAACTGTGATAAGGTCCCTTGCAAAGGAAGGGGAAGAATGGACAAAAAAGAGAGACCTCAGCAGTCTAAGGCTTTTAGGTTCTGTAGGCGAACCTATAAACCCGGAGGCATGGCTCTGGTATCACCGGAATATTGGCCGGGAAAGATGTCCTATAGTGGATACGTGGTGGCAGACCGAGACCGGGGGAATACTCATTGCCTCGCTTCCCGGCGCAGTGCCCATGAAGCCCGGTGCTGCCGGGAGGCCGTTTTTTGGAGTAGATCCGGCAATAATAAAAACTGGCAGTTCCACAGCAAAGACAGACGAAGAAGGCTCTCTGGTAATAAAAAGTGCGTGGCCGGGCATAGCAAGAACTATTTACAATAATCCGGAACGTTACAAGGAAACCTATTTCTCCCAGTCCAGGGGAAGTTATTTTTCCGGAGATGGTGCAAAGGTTGACAGTGATGGAGATTATTTTCTGCTTGGCCGCATAGATGATGTGATGAATGTTTCAGGGCACAGGCTTGGCACAGCGGAAATAGAAAGTGCCCTTGTCGCCCATACCGCAGTAGCAGAGGCTGCTGTAGTCGGCTTTCCACATGAGATTAAGGGACAGGGTATTTATGCATTTGTGATTTTAAAAAGCGGTATCAAAAGCAGTAAAGAGCTGGAGAAACAGCTTGTTGAACAGACAAGAAAAGATATTGGGCCTATTGCAAAACCGGATATCATACAATTCGTGGATGGTCTTCCTAAAACCAGAAGCGGAAAAATAATGAGAAGAGTTCTGAGAAAGATAGTTGAGGACAAAGAAGATGAAATAGGAGACATCACCACCCTCGCTGATTCATCTGTAGTAGAGAAACTTATAAATGGAAGAAAAAATGTCAATCGTTAATGGTTAATTGTTATTTGTTCTTAGTAGTGTCCGGTAAAAATATTTATCAATTTCAATGAGTTGTCATTCCCGCCCCGTATCGGAGTACGGGGCAGGAATGACTGAACTGAAAGGGTCTTTTGTACCATTGCTTATAATATTGATGAACTTAAAAAATTAACCAGACACTACTGATTTGTTATTAGAATAACCGATAACCTGTAACCAATAACTTATAACTTATAACGTTTTTTTTATGATAAAAGACATCATTACTATAGATGGCCCTTCAGGTGCCGGCAAGAGCACTGTATCAAGACTTCTTGCCGGGAGGCTGGGCTATAAGTATCTTGATACAGGCGCCCTTTACCGGGCGGTGGCATGGAAGATCAGGGAAGAAAATACGGATATTGAAGACAGAAAAAAAATTGGCGATATTCTCAAAAAAACAAAGATAGCCTTTAATGATAACAGGGTTACGGTAAACGGGACAGATGTAACATTACAGATTCGAACACCTGAGATAGGAGAATTGAGTTCCAAAATATCTGCCAGGCCAGCCGTCAGAAAACATCTTTTCGCAATACAGAGGCAAATCGGGCTTAAAGGGAAGGTGGTTATTGAGGGGAGGGATATCGGCACTGTTATATTCCCTGAAGCAAAAAATAAATTTTTTCTTGATGCCGGGATTGAAGAAAGAGCTGGAAGAAGGCACAGAGAACTCAAAAAAAATAACCCTGAGACCACTCTGAAAGCTGTCATTGAGGGCGTAAGGAAAAGGGATAAAAGAGATTCAACAAGGCAGAGTGCTCCGCTCAAAAGGACCGAAAATATGATTTATATAGATACCAGTAATCTTACTATGGAAGAAGTCGTTGCAAAGATAATGGGGGCATTGAAATCGTCTTGACCTTATCAGGTAAAGTACAGAAAAATTCTCCTGAAAAGGCAAAACCATGCCGCAATTTGTTTTACAAATTCGTAGCTTTAATTATAAAATTCATAGTTAATATTAATGGTGGATTGATTGTTACTGGCAGGGATAAAATACCGCTTAATGGAGGGGTAATCATAGCTTCAAATCACATAAGTTATCTGGACCCGCCTATATTAGGAGCTGTAATTCCAAGACGGTCTACCTTCATGGCAAGAAAAGGGCTTTTAAACATCCCCTTGATAGGCTGGCTCATAAAACTCATTTCATTCCCTATTGACAGAGAAAAACCCCTCCCTTCAACCATTAAAGACTCGGTGAAAAGACTCAAAAACGGTGAGTTGCTAATTATATTCCCGGAAGGCAGAAGAAGCGAGACCGAAAAACTGCTGGAAGGGAAAAGGGGAATTGGCATGATAGCCAGTCTTAGTAAGTCGCCGGTTGTCCCTGCACTGATTACAGGATCCAATAAGGCATTGCCTTTGGGTGCGAAGTGGCTTAAAAGAGCCCGGATATCTGTAGTATTCGGCAACCCCATTTATCCCGGTGCAATACATGAAAAAGACAAAAACAAATATAAAGATATTACTCAAAGAATAATGTTTGCAATAGGAGAGTTAAAAAAACGCCATGCAGATAACAGTAGCTAAGAGGGCCGGATTTTGTTTTGGAGTGAAGCGGGCTATTGACATAGCTTTCAACCTGGCCAAAGATACAGATAAAGGCATATATACTTTTGGGCCTCTGATTCATAACCCGCAGGTAATCGATAAACTCAAGAGGCACGGCATATTTCCAGCAGAAGACTTACATTCTGTTAATATAAAAACTCTCATTATCAGGACCCATGGGATAGCACCAAAGGTTTATGAGAAAATATCCAAAATGGGATATCAGGTCGTTGACGCAACGTGCCCGTTTGTCAAAAAGGCACAGCAGCATGTACAGAAACTTAAGGAAAAAGGCTATAAGGTGCTTGTTTTAGGCGATAGACACCACCCTGAAGTTGAGGCGTTACTCGGTTTTGCAGGAGATAATGTCGTCATTGTAAACAACAATCAACCAATACCATATATGAAAGGGAAAATCGGGATAATTGTTCAGACAACACAGTCCGCAGATGCCCTTAAAAAGGTCGTGTGTCAGATTCTTGACACTGCAAAAGAAATAAAGGTTTATAATACCATCTGTGACTTTACTGCTTTAAGGCTTGAGGAGACAAAAAAGCTTGCAGAGAAAGTAGACCTTATGATTGTTGTTGGCGGGAAAAATAGCGCTAATACTACACAGCTTACCAATCTCTCAAAAAGAATTTGTGGTAAAGTATACCACATAGAGACTGCTGATGAGTTTAAATGTGAGTGGTTTAGTAGTGTTGAAAAAGTAGGCGTTACAGGAGGCGCCTCAACGCCCCAGTGGATTATAGATGAAGCAGTAGAAAAACTTAAAGAAATTTCTTGCAAGAGGTAATATAATATAAAGCTATGGAACCACAAATAGAAGACCTGGAAAGATTTTATGCTGATACCTTTAAGGGATTACAGGAAGGCTCAATCATTAAAGGAACGATTTTGCAGATAAGAGAAGATGGGATTATAGTGGACATTGGGACCAAATGTGAAGGATTTATCCCGTCCCTTGAATTCTCACCAGAAGAGTGCTGCAACTTAAAGCAGGGTGACGAGATAGAGGTCTACGTAATGAACGCTGGAAACTTTGATGATTTTGTAAGGCTTTCAAAAGAAAAAGCGTCAAAAATAAAGACATGGGAAATATTAGAGGATGCTTATCATAAGGGATCAAATATTCAGGGGAAAATCGTTGAAAAAATAAAAGGGGGAATGACTGTAGATATTGCAGGAGTAAAGGTCTTTCTTCCGGGCTCCCAAATAGACCTGAAAAGTTCCAGGGATACTGACCATCTAATAGGACAGGTTTGCGACTTTAAGGTAATAAAGATAAACAACAAAAGGTCAAATGTAATAGTATCAAGACGAATTCTTCTTGAAGAAGAACGGGATAAAAACAGAAAAAAGGTACTTGCCAATCTTAAAGAAGAGGCTATAGTAAAAGGGGTTGTCAAGAATCTCACAGATTATGGTGCCTTCATTGACCTTGGCGGAGTTGACGGTTTGCTGCATATTTCAGATATGTCGTGGGGCAGGATTAGCCACCCCGGAGAACTGTTCCGGATAGGCGGTGCTGTCGAAGTCATTGTTCTTAAGTTTGACCGGGAGGCTGAAAGGGTTACACTCGGTTATAAACAAAAAAAACCTGACCCCTGGACTAAGGCAGAAGAAAAATATCCCCTTGGGGAAAAAGTTGTCGGGAGAGTCATAAATATTGTTGATTACGGTATTTTCATTGAGCTTGAAGAAGGCCTGGAGGGCCTGGTACATGTAACAGAGTTTGACTGGATAGAAAAGGTTAAAAAGCCTGCCAAATATTTCTCAATAGGAGATACTGTTGAGGCTGTGATTTTAAATATAAACAGCATAGACAAAAGAATATCTCTCAGTATAAAACAACTAAAACCGAATCCATGGGATACCATAAAACAAAAATATTCTATAGGTCAGAAAATCACGGGAATTGTAAAAAATTTCACTGACTTTGGTGCTTTTATAAGTCTGGACGAAGGGATTGATACTCTGCTTCATATCTCTGATATATCATGGACAAAACATATAAAGCATCCTTCAGAAGTTCTTAAGAAAGGACAAAATATTGAAGTTGTAATTCTCGGTATTGACACAGAAAAAGAGCGAATAACCGTTGGAATGAAAGAGCTTACTTCTGACCCATGGATTCAGGAGATTCCTGATAAATATAAATTAGGAGACCATATAAACGGGAAGATAGTAAAAATAACTAATTTTGGCCTCTTTATTGAACTCGAAGGAGGAATTGAAGGCTTAATATATTCTTCTGAAATTGAAAAACCTGCAGATGGAAAATTAGAAGACATATTTAAAATAGGAGCGGAGTTAAGTGCACTGATAATAAAGGTTGATACCTCCGAGAGGAAGATAGGCCTTAGCATGAAAACAACCATGGAAGG
>JAZFSN010000189.1:0-2053 GCA_036446195.1 Thermodesulfovibrionia bacterium
TTGTCAGTATATGGAATTCTCTCTGACCCAACAGCCAAATATTGCATTTTGTGTTTATCAGCACCTAATTCTCTATAGGAATCTGCAAGCGGATCTATTCCGACTCGAAGTAATACTTTATCAGCCCATTATAGACTCCCACGCGGTCCACAGCCGATATCCAATATCTTCTTATTAATGAAAAAAGAATCATCCAAGCCGAAATGTGTGATGAAAAAATATTTATAATGACTATTGTTCAAGATTCCTTCATTTTTTTTTCGTTCTTTCCAATATTTAAGTTCATGTTCAACCTTTTTATTCATTATGGGTAAAGTCCCATTTTAGCCACCAACTATGCTAATCTGGTGGCATGACAAAAAGGCATAAATGTCCTTGTTGTAATCATAGCAAAAGCTATGTAATTAGAAGAGAAAAGCGGCGTTGTGTCAGATGCAACTATGAATGGAAATCTGCCCGTTTTCCCCTTCGATTGAAGGCATCGGAATGGAGATTCATTTTGATGACGTTTTTTAAGGGTTTTTCCAGTCAAAATATTGCGTTGGAAACTGGGATTGAACGTAAGAGAGTTTTGAGAGCTTTGCTTCATGTAAGAAGCATTATGGCTCAGTATATTCCGGATGTTTTCAGTGGAACTGTTGAAATTGATGAAACCTATCTGGGAGGACAATGGAAGAACAAAAGGAAGGCCCAGAAGGTTGGAATTGCTAAACGAGGCAGAGGGACACAAAAGACACCTGTCTTTGGTATTCTCTGTAGAGGAGGCAAGGTGTGGGCTGAAGTTGTTCCAGACGTTAAAGCTAAGACCCTTATGCCCCTTATAAAACAAAGGGTTAAGCGAGGTTCTATCGTTTACTCTGACACCTGGAAAAGTTACACTGGTGTTGCTGGCAAAGGCTATGTCCATCGACTGGTAGAACATGGTAAGGGTGAATACAGCGATGGTAAAGGAAATCACATAAATGGTCTTGAAGGCTTTTGGGGATACCTGAAGAGAAAACTTGCTGCAAAGGGAGGTATTCGAAAAGAACGACTTCCACTTTATCTTGCAGAATATGTTTGGCGTTATAATCATAGAAATCTGACTTTTAAACAGCAAACAGATAAAATGTTACACTTGTTAAAACAGCCTTAATTCTTGTGGCTAAAATGGGACTTTACCCATAATTATAATTATACTATTATGGCTTTTAAAGGAAAGACATACTCCCTTTTCGGTAATAATGCCTCAACGGACCGGTATTGCCGGGTCGTCAAAGAACTAACGGATGTATTCCTGCGGCAATGTCCGGATGAAAATCAGCTCCTTTTTCAAATTCAGAAAGCGAGCAGGTATACATCCCCCGCTTCAAAGTTGTCAGAAAGAAAAGCGGATAAGCTCCTTGTTTCATTTATAAAAAGTACTTTAACAGAAACGCTCTCAATCTATACTGCAGATGTCAGGAAACACTTGAGGACCTTGCCGCTCTCAAAGAGGTTTGACGCTATTTTAAGGACCAGAGAGTATCAGTATCATTTATATATGATTGAAATTGAACTTGTCAACAGGATATACAGGGAGGCATTCAAAGCAAGTAACTATAAATTCGCTCTGATCGCCCATTGCCTGCGTGATTTCAGGCCGGACTGCCGCTCAGTTTCTGGAGATATCGACTTCTTATGCCGGAGATGTACAAAAGAGTGTTTTATTAATCTCGGTAGTGTTCTTCTTAAAAAATACAATATCAATCCGTATATCTCTGTTGAAATGGACCTCGAAAAACTTTTTAAAAAGATCAGAGATGAACATGAAAGCACCGGGGCTCTGGGGATCGCATGCGTCCCCGAACTTGTCCACGGTATGAGGTTATGTATTAAACTGGACATTCCCCCTGTTGGAATCCCGCTTGACGCAAACCGCTGTGCCAGATGGATGAAAAAGGCCCATGAGAGCTCGTTTAATCTGAAAGAGCTTGAAAATCTTTTAAAGTGATTTCGGGTAAGATGTTCTTTCCCCGTCTATTGCAAAATTTAAAACTTGGTTACTTCCAATTGACTGACCCTCTGTCTTTCC
>JAZFSN010000190.1:0-3528 GCA_036446195.1 Thermodesulfovibrionia bacterium
TTCCAGATTAAAAACCGGGTCAGGAAAGTAGCTGAATAACTTCACATCCTCCCGCCTCCGTTCATCCCATCCAGCCTCTATTAGGTATATCCGGCAGGCGTGCCTCTTATTGCAGTAATGTCCTCATCGACGGAGATCGCAAGGATTCTCATAGAGGAAGGATGTGGCTTTGTCGTAAAACCAGGTTATACAGAAGTGTTGGTAAATGCACTCTTGCGTCTTTATAATAACCGCCAGGAATTAGAATTAATGGGTAAAAATGCAAGGCAGGCAATTGATACAAAATATAATTTAAATAAAGTTGCAAGAGCCTACTACATTGTGACATTAATTCTTACTATTCGTCATTCCCGCGAAGCTTGTCCCAGCAGGCAGTAAGCAGGGAGCGGGAATCCAGAGCATTCACTGGATTCCCAATCAAGTTGGGAATGACCAGAAATTAATGTCACAATGTACTACTATGAATTAATTTGTAATTTCAATACAAAAAATATTTAAACGTGGAGGTTAATCAATGAAAAGAGCATTGGTTTGTGGTGCAGGTGGATTTATTGGTAGTCATCTTGTAAAAAGATTTAAAAAAGAGGGATTTTGGGTTAGGGGTGTGGATTTAAAATACCCGGAATTCGCTGAAACTGAAGCTGATGATTTTGTTATTGGTAATTTGCAGGACGTCTATCTTTGTAAACATATTACTGATACTAAATTCGATGAAGTGTATCAATTGGCTGCAGACATGGGAGGTGCTGGATTTGTTTTTACTGGAGATAATGACGCAGATATCATGCATAACTCAGCAATGATAAATCTAAACATGTTAGAAGCTTGCTATAAAAGGAATATTAAAAAAATATTTTATTCATCATCTGCTTGTATGTATCCGGAGTATAATCAAATGGACCCTGATAATCCTAAATGCTCAGAAGACTCTGCATATCCAGCCTCACCAGATAGTGAATATGGGTGGGAAAAGTTATTTAGTGAAAGACTCTATTTAGCTTTTCACCGGAATTATAGGATGGAAGTTAGAATTGCAAGGTATCATAATATATTTGGTCCGGAAGGCACATGGAAAGATGGTAGAGAAAAAGCTCCTGCTGCATTATGTAGAAAAGTAGCAGAAGCAGAAGATGGCGGGGAAATGGAAATCTGGGGTGATGGTAAACAAACCCGCTCCTTCCTTTATATTGATGAATGTCTCGAAGGTACTATTCGGCTAATGAGGTCGGAATGGACTGGGCCGGTAAATATCGGCTCTGAAGAGATGGTTACAATTAATCAATTAGCAGAAATAATAATGGAAATAGCAGGGAAAAAATTAACTATTAAACATATTCCTGGCCCTCTTGGTGTAAGGGGCAGAAATTCTGATAATAAGCTTATATTAAAAAAATTGGGATGGAAACCTTCAAAGCCTTTAAAAGATGGACTCGAAAAAACATATAAATGGATAGAAGAGCAAGTAACTCAATCTGGACTGAAAACATAGAAGAACAAAGGATTAATCTATCTTTTATAACCGCTCCTCACTACAGAGGCAAAAAAATCACTATTCTCATTGAGGATTTGATTTTAATCATTCTTTCCACTTATCTTGCTGTTTATATTCGATTATTTAAATATTTTAATGTTTTAGACTATTATACTGGTTCCAAATTTTAGAAATCAGAAAGATATTGTTCCAGATTAAAAGCCGGGTCAGGAAAGTAAGGGTACATCCGGCAGGCAGAATAAAAGAATAGGCCCTCATTAGCATGCGTATGAGACATGCTAATGAGGGCCTATTTAATAGTTATGTCTGTGCTATAAGACTTCTTAGAACAGGAACTGAAGCATCACATTTACCGTATTAAAATCCACGCACGGAATTGTAGGGTCTTCCTTTTCAAAGTCTGTCTTTGTATATTCTACAGTGATCCTTGTCTTCTGGCCTCTTATATAATAGTTAATTCCGGCTGCATACCAGTCTAATTCCTGGTCATCTACGTCAAGAAGCTGAGCATAGTTCCAGTTTTCATAGCGGCCAAAGAACTGCACTTTTCCGATTCCTACCTTTCTCGGCAACAAATACCCTGCCTTTACATAGTATCCGTTTCTCTGACCGTATTGCCCGAATGCCTTTGGATCAGGGTGTACGCTTTCATGAGCATCATCGAAATTTACATCCAGATACGCACCGGCGAGGGTAAATGTACCTGAAGGTGTCGGGTATTCAAAAAACGCATCAACTGTCCATGTGTTATTATCCTTTGCGTTAGTCTTTGCAGACAGATTACCGTAAACCACATCCGGTTCAACCTGGTAACCGGCGCCAAAGGTCAGGACCTTTTTCCTGCCAAGATAGGTACCCTCGTAAATTAGAGATGTATCAGCCTTATCCAGAAGTGTCAAGTGAACCCTTCCTGTATAACGGAAAGCGCTCTTTGGTGAATCTGAGCTTTCTCTGCCCTCCATAATACCTATCCTGTACTGGAAATGGTTTTTGTAGAAATTTCCCCATGCAACGATACCCATATCACGGGATGCCGCGTGAGGCGTAAATATAAAGTTAGACCTGTCTGAACTCAGGGTGCTGAAACAGCCCTCATTATTTTCCCTCGTCAGAGGGTCTTTTGTAAGGCCTATCCTCGTTTTGAAATGCTTACTGTAGTTCCAGATCATAAATGCATCAAGGACATTGAGGGTATTCGTTGCATCGTCATTGATACCAAGGTCAGTGATTCTCCTGGCGCCTTTGTGTTCGATCTGCAGATTAAACATCAGTTTTCTTGCTGCCTTACCGAAAAAGGTAATCCTGTCCCTCTTGAAAAAGATGTCAGTAGTACTATCCAGTCCGTCAGGACCTGAACCTTGATCCCTCCAGACCCCCATCAGCTGTATGCTGTAGTTAATCTTGAGCCAGGTCCCTCTCTTGCCTTTTATCAATGGACCGGCCTGGGCTGAATCAATAGCTGTGCCCAGAAGAAAAACCAACACTAAGACCAAAAGCCAGAGTTTATTTTTTATAGCCGTCATGAGTAACTCCTCCTTATTCCCTGATTGTTGTGGCATTTTATTTATTAGTTTCATTGTCTTTAGTATCCACCGCCGCCACCGCCGCCGTCACCGCCGCCGCCGCCGCCTGCACACACCGCCTTGTCATCTTCATTAACCTGATTTGCATTGAATGCAAAAGAATTGGCGGAAAGCTTGTTTTGATTGTCGCTGGCATAGTTGATTGCTTCAGAACGGGCTGCAGTGTCTGTTATCCACGGGCTGTTGGCCTGTAATTGTGGTGCAGGCACTTCTTGCCCATCCTTTATAACTACATTTCCATCCGCATCAAAAAGTACTCCATCATCCGTCATATTCCCCCACTCTAACCAAGAACCATCATACATTTTTACAGGCCAGCCGAGTATGGCATCAAATGCAAGAAAGGACACACCGGTCCTTGTGGCTGTCTGTCAATAAAGGTATGCAGTTGTGGAACTGCTCATCCCCGCAGCAGTTACTATGCTTTCAATCTCTGCTTTGGACTTAAATGGG
>JAZFSN010000191.1:0-2567 GCA_036446195.1 Thermodesulfovibrionia bacterium
TGGTTACATCATTCCATCCCATTAATTTCCAAGACGAATAATCTGACTGCATACATCCTTGAAGAAGAGAAATGTTTCCATAATTTCCTTTTAAAATGTCTTTTCCAACATCATAACCCGATTCATAAACTGCATACATTCTCCATGGTTCAAATTCGTTTGGAGGTACCGCAAAGACAGATGTTCCAATGAAGATTACTAAAATTGAGATAATAGTCATTGATTGTTTCATTTTGTGTCTAACGTATAGAGTTTTATCCGTAGTGCCGTAGGCATTATGGATAAAACTTGTTGAACTGAACCTTCCAGCTGATGTGATTAATATACCCAGCTCTATGGGGATTGTAAATAAGAATATTACTGATCAGCGGTCATGATTCTGCAATGTAATCATGAGATGCACGAGGAAATTCCTTTGTGCAAACAACAAACCCCTTCTTTGCCGCCAAAAGGGCTTTCTAAAGGCGCACCTATCCCGATGTCTTTTACAAAATTCCCTTTGTGTCAAAATTATCGAAGAAAAATATCGAAGTTGAACTTCGATATTTTCCCTGCTTAACATAGAAGTAGACGATTGAATTACGAAAAATTTATAAGTACAAAAAAGTCGCCCTGTGGCACTCGTTCAAGTTTAGACTGGTTATCGGATGTTTTGCATAATGGTTTTAAACAATTCTCTGATGTTCTTTCTTTAAAGAAATCGGGGTTAATTTTATACCTGTTTCTGAAAATATTTTATCAGCGTCATTTTTGATTTTTTTGACATATTCTTCAGCACTTAAATCCTTAACTTTCTGATAAACTTTTTCCTTCCATTCCCACACTTCAATTAATGATTTATCATATTTCCTCATCAGCCCCCCTGCTTTCTTGCGAAAGCAAGAAGGGAGGCTGGACAATTGTTAGCCATGTTTTTATATCCTATTTGGATAATTTACGAGGCTTTGGAGCGGGGATACCATATATCATGCCCTCAGCGCTAATATCCTCATCGATATCTGGCCAATGCACGCCCTGACCATCTCCTATAATCTTGTAATTAGCACGCTGCTCAGACGTTGCCTCTGACAACCGCCAAGACCAGGCAAGAGGGACACTAATTATCCGTCCATCAACAAGATAGGCAGTAATTGTATCATCAGTGACACTTATATTCTTAATTCTCACTTCCTGAAGCTTCACCGCAGTGCTCATACCATACCTCCACTATTTTGTTTCTATTATTATAAACGATTTTACGTATAGTATTTAACTCTTTTGAAGTAAAGCCATAATTTTTACCCAACGCGATAGGTTCTAACCAGAACTTACAAACCATCCTTTCCCTCTGAACATGTATGTGCATTGACTCGTTGCAATCAAAGCTATAAAAGAAAAAACGATGTGGTCCCGGAATATTTTTAACAGTTGGCATCTAATCAAGTAATAGTAAACATTCTATATAGTTTTGTACAGATATCCCGTACTACCGTCTTTTGAGTCACATTATGAAAAAAGCTGATTGTAAAGTCAAGAAATAATCGCCTGTTTGTAAGAAGTTAAGTTAATTGCTTAATTGATACCTGTCTGCCCTGCCTACACAGCAGGCAGGCTTGTCCGGTCAGAGCGACTCTACGGTCGATTCGACTGAACTCCGACTCGCTTCGAGAATCATTCTTACGGAAGGACTCCCGACAAGCGGGAGTGACAGAAAGGAGAGAATTTTGCTTATGCGGGAATGACGAAAAAGCGGACATTATTTATATGTGAGTCAATAGTTTTTCATCAATTAATCTGGAGAAGCACTTTTTTTATTTATAATCTGACCGGGACACCTTTTGACCTGAGATACTCTTTAGCCTCTTTTATGGAGTACTCTCTGTAATGAAAAATCGACGCAGCAAGTGCGGCATCGGCCTTTCCTTCAACAAGCCCTTCGCGTAAATGCTCAAGTGTCCCTACCCCGCCAGAGGCTATCACAGGTATTGACACAGTTCCGGATATCACACTTGTCAGTTCAATATCATAGCCATCCTTTGTTCCGTCCCTGTCCATACTCGTAAGAAGTACTTCACCGGCACCAAGCTCCTCCATCTTCCTGGCCCATTTTACAGCGTCAATGGGTCGCATCTTTCTTCCTCCATGTGTTGATATTGCCCAGACAGGTTCATTTCCTGAAGGATATGTCAGGCGGACTTCATTCAGGGACTTATCGCTGAACCATGGTTCATCATCTGCATCACTTAATCTGCCGGTCACCCTCTTGGCATCAATAGAAATAACAATACACTGACTTCCAAACCTCTCAGAAGCCGTTTTAATAAAGTAAGGGTCACGTACAGCAGCAGTATTAATGGAAACCTTGTCACAACCTGAATTAAGAAGATCCCTTATGTCGTCCAGCGTCCTGATGCCACCCCCTACGGTCAGAGGAATAAAGACATCATCTGCTGTTCTTGCAACAACATCAAGGATAATCTTTCTTTTTTCATGAGAGGCTGTTATGTCAAGGAATACGAGTTCGTCAGCTCCCTGCTCATCATAGAACTTTGCACTTTCCACAGGATCGCCTGCATCTGTAAGGTTCA
>JAZFSN010000192.1:0-2807 GCA_036446195.1 Thermodesulfovibrionia bacterium
GGGAATCATTCTTTTATAGATATATAATCCACCTTTCACTGAATGGTTACGCAATGACTACAAATACATCTGTGATCGTCTGTGTTTTTTATTCAGGATAGGGGTTAAGACTTTATCTCTGACTGTTCTTTCAACGCTTCTTTTCTGCTAAGACGTATTCTGCCAGTTTTATCTATCTCTATAACTTTAACAAGAATTTCTTCGCCTTCCTTGAGTTCATCAGAAACATTTGCAATTCTCTTGTCAGAAATCTGAGAAATGTGGAGCAGTCCCTCAGTACCAGGAAGTATTTCTACAAATGCCCCAAAATCCATTATCCTCTTTATCTTTCCCGTATAGAGTTTTCCAAGCTCAGCCTCTGCTACAAGTCCCTTGATAATGTCAATAGCTTTTTGTGCAGAGGCGTCATCTGTAGAAGCGATATTAATAATGCCTTCATCATTGATGTCTATCTTTACCCCTGCTTCTTCTACTATCCCCCTTATGATTTTACCACCCGGACCGATTACATCTCTTATCTTGCTAGGGTTTATTTGCATGGTAAAGATTCTTGGAGCATGTGTTGCAAGGTTATCCCGCGGTTTAGTAAGGACCTTGAACATCTCCTGAAGGATATGCAACCTTCCCTGCCTTGCCTGATCTAAAGCCTTTTCCATTATCTCATTGCTTATATCGCTTGTTTTCACGTCCATTTGAAAAGCCGTTATCCCATCCTTGGTCCCTGTAACCTTAAAATCCATGTCTCCAAGATGGTCCTCAAGTCCAAGTATGTCTGTAAGGATGACAGTTTTTTCCCCTTCTTTTATAAGACCCATTGCAATTCCTGCAACCGGAGCCTTTATGGGTACGCCGGCATCCATAAGTGCAAGTGTCCCGCCGCATACAGCAGCCATGGAAGATGAGCCGTTTGATTCCAGTATATCGGCTACTATCCGTATAGTATATGGGAAATCTGAACTCTGGGGGATTATAACTTTCAGTGCTTTCTCGGCAAGAACTCCATGCCCTATCTCTCTTCTTCCGGGGCCCCTGAGCGGCTTTACTTCACCCACGCTAAATGGCGGGAAATTGTAGTGCAGCATAAAAGTTTTTTTTGAATCTCCTTCAAGCGCATCAATCCTCTGTTCGTCTTCGGAGGTTCCCAGAGTGATTACTGAAAGACACTGGGTCTCGCCTCTCACAAATAAAGCAGAACCATGTGTCCGTGGAAGGATTCCTACATCACAGCTAATTTCTCTTATCTCTTCTGGTTTGCGGCCGTCTACTCTTAAATTTTTATTTAGTATCATGTCCCGCACAAGTCTCTTCTCAATATCGTTGAATACATTTGATATATCCCTTGATGAATCATTTTCACCCGTGTTCAGGGTATCCAGGACATCTTTAAGGATATAGTTCAGGGCATCCTGCCTTTTTAATTTATCCGGAATTGTAATAGCTTCTTTTAACTTTTCTAATGAAAGGTTTGAAACCGAATTTACCAGATCTTCACTTATTACGGGTGGTATAATGGGCCTTTTGTTTTTCCCTGCTAATTTTGTAAATTTCCGTTGGATATCAACAATTTGTTTTATTTCTTTATGTGCAATACTTATGGCTTCAAGAAGTGTGGATTCCTTTATTTCAATTCCTCCTCCCTCTACCATTAGAACCGCATTTTCTGTGCCAGCAACAACAAGATTAAAATCACACTCCCCTGTTTCCTTAAGGTCAGGGTTTACAACAAAGGAACTATCTATTATTCCTATTCTTGCAGCCCCTACAGGGCCTTCGAAAGGGATATCGGATATGCTGAGCGCTGAAGACATACCAATGATTCCAAGGACATCTGATATGTTCTCATCACCAAAGGAAAGCACTGATATTATTCCCTGTGTCTCTGAATAGAAACCGTCAGGGAAAAGAGGTCTTATAGGTCTGTCAATCAGTCTGGAAGTCAGGACTTCTTTTTCAGTGGGACGGCCCTCTCTCTTAAAAAAACCACCGGGGATTTTTCCTGCCGCGTAAGTCTTCTCTTTATAATCTATTGTTAGAGGGAAAAAACCTAAATCTTTTTTTGCTTCTTTCTCGGCGACGGCTGTAACCAGTACAACGGTATCTCCATATTTCAGAACTGCAGCTCCGTCAGCCTGTTTTGCAAAACGTCCCGTTTCAATAGTAAGGGTTTTTCCTTTAACTTCAAGCTCAACTTTTATCATCAATAACTATTTTCTTATCCCGAGATCACCGATAATCTTCTCGTACCTTCCCTTTTTCAGTTTTTTCAGATAGTCCAGGAGACTACGCCTCTGGCCAACAAGTTTTAAAAGTCCTCTTCGAGAATGATGGTCTTTCTTGTGTGTCTGGAAGTGTGATGAAAGATAGTTCATACGTTCAGTTATGATAGCTATCTGAACTTCAGGGGAACCCGAGTCATTTTCGTGCAGCTTGAATCTGTTGATTACCTCTAGTTTTTTTTCCTTATTTAAAGCCATAGAGTATCCTTTTTTTAATGGAAAGACTTAGAAAGATTAACATAATAACAGGATATAAGTAAACCCCGTTAGAAAGTTTTATATAATCAATTCTTTACATCACATTAATTCGTCTTAAGGCATTTTATAAACCTTCTGTTGTCCAAAATGGGTAAGTTTTACCTAAGTTGAGTGATTTATGATACAAAAATCAATTAACGTATTGAAAATAAACATTTTCAGAATGTACTAAAATCACCCATTGGGTGAAGGACAAAGTCTGTCATTCCGCATCCCCAATCAAGTTGAGGACATGCTTGATGCGGAATCCAGAGTCTTTTAAAGACTGGATTC
>JAZFSN010000193.1:0-13425 GCA_036446195.1 Thermodesulfovibrionia bacterium
GAATTATGAATATTGTACTTGCAACGCGTAACCGGAAAAAGGTTGAGGAGATAAAAAACATCTTAAGTGTTATGGAAAACCCACCCAGTATATTAACACTTGATGATTTTCCTGAATGTCATGAGGTAGAAGAGGATGGAGAGACATTTGAGGCAAATGCTGTGAAAAAGGCTGTCTATATTTCAGAATGTACAGGTATGACTGCTATTGCTGACGACTCAGGTCTTGAGGCGGAGGCCCTTAAAGGGGCACCCGGTGTTTTATCTGCAAGGTATGCCGGGGAGTCGGCTGATGACAGAGCAAACTTTGAAAAACTGCTTAATGAGATGAGGAAAGTTCATGGTAAAAACAGAAACGCAAGATTTGTATGCTGTATTGCAATAGCATTTCCGGATGGTGATGTAAAAATGTTTTCCGGATATGTAAATGGCAGAATAGGCACAGAACCAAAAGGCAAAAATGGTTTCGGCTATGACCCGATTTTTTATCCGGAGAATAGCAACAGGACTTTTGCTGAAATGAATGATAATGAGAAAAATTTATTGAGCCACAGGGGAATGGCATTAAGAGAACTTGAGAAGTATCTTAAACAGAGAAAGCTTATGGTTGATGCCAGGCACAGGGAAGATATTTAAAATGATAAAGCTAAAGGCCTTTCATTAGTTGTTTTTGTGTTATGATTAACAATCTGCCGTAAGTTTTATTAATATGGAAGATATTTAATGGACATTGAGGTAAGCATAGGTAAAGAGGCTTTAAGCTTTAATATTGAAAATCCGCACAGGGTTGATATATCCCCATTAGTAAAAAATATAGTTGATTTTGGCAAGAAGTTTAATGTTGACCTTGGCGGGCTTAAGATAGAAGAACTTGTTCCAAAAATGGTAAGGGGCGTTGCGGGCTGTGAGGACGGATGCCCTGCTAATGCCAAGTCTCTGGTAAGAGAAGGAGTTGGAGTTTTTAATCTTTCTTATATTGAAGGCGGGATATTGTCAGCAGTTCACATACTTGATAATGGCATGCCACTTAGTTTAAAGATATTCCCCGAGTTTGATTAGTTTCTATTCTTTAAGTCGTATTTATTTTCTGTGGATTGATAATCCAGATTGGGCCAAATGTTTTTTTCTGATATGTCTTTACAAGGCCGAGCCTGATAATCTCCAGCAATGCTAGGAATGTTATAATCAGGGCAATCTTTGTGAAATCCTCACTGAAAAGATTTTCAAACTTTATTCCCTCTTCACCGTCAAGTTTCTCTATTATGAAATTTATTTTATCGGCGACTGTTAGTGTTTCCCGCGTTATTTCCATTACATCTTCGGATGTTTTTGACAGGAGACTTTTAAACGCTGACATAAGGTCAAAAAGGCCTACTTCAAAAAGAAGGGGCTCAGGCTCTATATCAGGATTTCCATCATGTGAAGGTATTCTTCTGAAAATATTTCTCCAGAGTTCTTCCTTTTTACGGAATTTCGAAGATGCCTCCTGAAATGCCTGATATTCCAGCAGCCTCTGTACAAGCTCTGCTCTAGGGTCTTCTGCCTGTTCTTCGGGCTGTTCTTCATCAGGAGGCAGGAGCATTTTTGACTTTATGTGAATCAGGGTTGCAGCCATTACAAGGAATTCCCCCGCAATTTCGAGGTTTAGCTCTTTCATCGCTTCTAAATAATCCGTATACTGCCTTGTTATATGGACAATTGGAATATCATAGATATCTATTTTGTTCTCTTTTATCAGATGAAGGAGAAGGTCCAGCGGACCTTCAAAAACAGAAAGCCTAAAGTGGAGGTCACTTTGCGATTTAATCTGAGATGGATTTATCTCTGTTACCTCAGACATTAGTGACCATTATAACACAGCAGACTTTGAAAAAGAATAAAATTATGGAAGTTCAGTAACTATTCAGTGAAAAGGTGGAATTATATATCTCTAAAGAATGATTCCCGACAAGCCTGCCTGCCGGCAGGCAGGCGGGAATGACAAAAACCTTTATCATCCTTCCCTGTTGTCATTCCGGCTCTTGTCCGCCTCAGGCGGATGAATCCGGAATCGTAAAGAAAGATGTCGAACAAGTCGGCATGACAAAAATGTAACATTTCTTATTTCGTTTGCTATAGTTCCAGATAGTCTATATATTGCTTTGTTGTAAGAACGATAGGGATATGGTAGATATCTATTTTATTCGAGTTTCGAATAGTCGAGGCGAGGAATCTATCTGTGTTCATCCCGTCAGATAAAATGTTAAAACTTATTTGACCTGATAAGACCTAAGTTAATTATCTAATGGGGTTCATCTGCGTAAATCGTTCGACTGAGCTCACGTCGAAGTCTGTGGCTGAATAGAAGTTGCTTATTTTATTATTTTATTAATCTTGGAGGCATCTTTCAAGATTATTTCTGCCCTGCCTTTGTATTTTTTAATCCAGCCTGCAACATCAACTGTTTTTCCCCAATAAAAATCTGCAGCCTGAGGCGGGAAGTTATTTTTGTCAGTCTCAAAGATTATGGCAGTAAAATTATCATAGTCTTTAAAATTATTTTTGCTGTTCAGGAATATAGCCTTGCCGCTGTCATAGGATTTTTTAACAAAAAACCTTACGGTTTTGTATTCACCTATATGATTTATAGCGTCTTCAGGACATATGGTCTGTCTCTCTCCACAGGTTTTGGCAAAGGCGCTGTTTTGACTGGTTTCTTTCTCCCATTTTTCCTGTTTTTCCCTGTTCCATAAACCGCGGTTGTTTTCTCTTGCCTCCCTTTCATATTTTTTGAAGTCCTCTAAATATTCAAATGGATACCTTGTATATGCAAAGCCGTAGCCCTGTCTGATTAGTTCCGCGTTTATAAAACCCCCCCTTGCACTCCCTGTTTTGTAAGATGCTATCCGGTTGGCAGGATATTTCCATACATAACGAAGCAGTCTTCCGTATTTATCAGCACCATAAGTTTTATCAACATCCTCTTTCAGGCAAACTTTCCTGCCCTCAATCCACTCCTTTAGTTTTTTTGATGCCTCTCTGCCAAACCACTGCACGTCTGTTCTCGGGTCATTAGTTTCAGGTGTGTCAACCCCTATGAGCCTCACCTTATTGCTATTGGAAAGTTCAAAGGTATCCCCGTCAATTACCCTTGAAACTGTATGAAGGCTGCATTTTGAGATTTCAGATTTATCAGATGAACCGGGGGAAAGGAAAGTTCCCTTTGCATGTAATGAATATGGATAGAAGAGGGCAAGAGGTAAAATCAGGGCAAATACAAATATTACAAATTGCAAATTACAAATTTTAAATTTTAGATTTACACTTTTCAATATCAGCCGCACGTACTGCAGGAAGACGAACTGCATGAGGTGCAGCCTGAGCCGGAAGAAGAAACCTGCTTTTCAACCCCGCTCATGCCAAATACTGAAAATTTCTTTTTGATATTCTTTGAGCTGCAGTTAGGGCATGAGACCTCTGAATCTGCCCGGGAGACAAGTTTTTCAAACTCTTTTTCACAACTCTGGCATTTATATTCAAAGATAGGCATCTCTCTATATAATATCAAAAACCGGATATAAAAAAATTATGGTTTTATATTTATCTGGATTTTAGTTGCATTTTCCCTTGATTTTGATTGTTGATATTTAAATTTTTTCTCCTTGCATAGCTTCATAAATTATTTCAACAATGTGCATTATGTCTATTTCAGCACCGGTTTCATTTTTAATACCTTCAAGCTGCATCATGCACCCGGGGCAGGAAGTAACGACCGTATCCGCCGATGTATTGCATATACTATTAATTTTTTTCTTCCCTATGGTTTTAGAAAGTTCTTTGAAATTCTGGCTGAAAAAACCGCCAAAACCACAGCAGTCCCCGGCATTCTGCATTTCAACAAATTTAATCCCCTGAATGCCTTTCAGGATTTCTCTGGGCTCATTTTTTATTCCAAGCCCATAACGAAGGTGGCACGGGTCATGATATGTGACAACTCTTGGGCCAGTTTTAAGATTTTGGATAGTTTTATCTTTGATAAAAAACTCATTAACATCCATTATTTTCTCAATAGTCTCTCCCGTGATTATAGGGTATTGTTTTTTTATGGTCATTGTGCATGTGGGACACATGCACAGGATTGCCTCGGTATTCAACTTATTAAAAAGTTCAATATTTTTCTTTGCCATTGTTACTGCTTCTTTTTTAAACCCGAGCGATCTCATAGGTGCTCCACAGCAGATTTCTCCGCTCAGTACAATAACCTCATATCCTTTTGCCATGAGGATATGAATAAGGGAATCTCCGAGATGAGGGTAAAAGTAGTTGACGCTGCACCCCGCAAATATAACTATTCTGCCAATCTTTTTTTTGTTTTTATAGACCTGAGCGTTTTTTTTAAAAGGTGATGGTGCCATAGCTGGTATATAGCGGAGTCGGCCTGCCTTATAAAGGGTAGGATAAATAAATTTCTGCAGCCCCCTCAGAACAGAAAAAAACGTATTCGTTTTTGACAGGGAAGATTTCATGATTTTTGCAAGCAGACGGCCCCTTCTGTAATGGTCTTTTAACTGAGCCCGTCCCTCGTATATAGTCTCAGGAATGTTTATGCCTGTCGGACAGAGGTCTTCGCAGGCGCCGCAAAGTATACAGCTGAAGATTTTATCAGACAGATTTTTTGTTGGTGTAAGTTCATTTTTTCTGAGCGCCCCGAGCATGGCAATCCTTCCCCGTGCACCCATTGTTTCGTCAAGTGTTGACAGGTAGGTCGGGCATAATGCCTTGCAGGCACCGCATCTCACACATTTTGAAAGTTCTTTGTAATATTGTGATTCATTCATTCAGGCTTCCGCTTCTGAAACCCTGAAGGTCGAGACTGATATATTTGTAGCCGAGTGTTTTGAGGAAGGTAACTATTTCTGTTCTGACAGCTTTGTTCATAAGAAGAGGAAATTCTTCCGGCATGATTTCTATCCTTGCTGTTTCAGAATGGTCCCTGACCCTGAGTTCCTTTACTCCAAATCTCTTTATGAAATTTTCAGCGCTATTGATTCTCTTGAGTGCCTGTGCTGAAATCTTCTGTCCGTATGGAATACGCGAGGAAAGGCATGGAGTTGCCGGTTTGTTCCATGATGGAAGTCCAAGGGCTCTGGAGATATCACGAATCTCTCTTTTACCAAGCCCGGCATCAAGCAGGGGACTATGTACCCCTGTCTCAATAGCTGCACGCCTGCCGGGACGCCAGTCCCGTGCGTCGTCTGCGTTTGTTCCGTCAAGAATAAAGGGAAAGTTGTCTTTGATTGCCATGTGTTTGAGTTTGCCGAAAAGTTCTTTCTTGCAGTAATAACATCTGTCAGGAGGGTTATCAGCGTAATTTTTGTTTTTAAGCTCCTCCGTCTTTATTATTCTGTGTTTTATTCTGAGGTCTGCCGTAATTTTCCTGGCGAAAGAGAGCTCTTCCTCTGGAAGGCTTTCAGAAGATGCTGTTACTGCAAGAATCTCTCTGAGATCTGATAATGAGGCCGCCTTTAAAAGAAGGGTGCTGTCAACGCCGCCTGAATAGGCAATAATAACCCGCTCCATATGCTTAAGGTTTTTTTTTAGTTTAGTGAATTTGTTGTTTAATGGCATTTTTAAAAAACGATGATCGCTGATCTATTACAGATTATCACGGATATTTTCATTTGCCTTTTTCATCTGTGCTAATCCCTGCCTGCCGGCAGGCAGGTGTGTTTTTTCATCCGTGATCATCTGTGGAAGTCTAAAGCATTACAACTTCGTAGTATTCCTGATGATAATTTTTATCGACCTTTACTATACTTTTAAATCCGTATGTTTTTTCGATTTCTTCAAGCCCATCTCTTTCCTCCTCGTAAAGCAGGTTCGCTATTATGGAATGGGCAGTAATCATTATTTTTCCATTTCTTCTGGCTGAACCAATTTTCCTGAGTTCCCTGAATATCTCGTAACATACAGTTGTCGCTGATTTTATAAAGCCTCTGCCTTCGCAATAGGAACAGGACTCGCACAGGGTCCTTCCCAGGCTTTCTCTTACCCTTTTCCTTGTCATCTGGATAAGGCCGAGTTCTGAAACCTGAAGAATAGTGCTTTTCACCCTGTCTTTTCTCATCTCCTCCTCAAAAGCGGTGAAGATCTTTTTTCTATTTTCCTCTTTTTCCATATCGATGAAGTCTATTATTATTATTCCACCAAGGTTGCGAAGTCTTATCTGATACGAGATTTCCTTGACAGCTTCCATATTTGTTTTTAACAGAGTGTCTTCCAGTGTTGTCTTACCAACAAATTTCCCTGTATTTACGTCTATTGCAGTTAATGCCTCTGTTTGGTCTATCACAATGTTTCCCCCTGACTTGAGCCATACATGTTTTCCCAGGGTCTTTGGTATCTCAAATTCGATGCGATAGGCATCGAATATCGGTTCTTGTCCTTCATAGAGTTCAATTTTAGAGATAAGCTTTTGGAAGTATGTGTTAATAAATTCCACGAGTCTTTCATATTCTTCTTTGGAATCGATAATAAGTTTGCTGACTTCATGTCCAAGGAGGTCCCTTACACTTCTGAAGATAAGGTCAAGGTCGCTGTAAACCAGGTGAGGAGAGTTGACCTTGTCTCTTTTGGACTGAATATTCTCCCACATAAGCATAAGGAAATCTATGTCTTTCTGTAATTCCTCTTCCGTGCATCCTTCACTTGCAGTTCTTATTATTAGACCGACATTTTGCGGCTTGAGCCTGCTTACAAGCTCTTTGAGCCTTGTCCGCTCATTTTCATTGGAAATCCGTCTTGATATTCCAATGTGCTCAACTCCGGGCATCAACACCAGGTATCTTCCCGGAATGGTAATATAAGATGTGACCCTTGCGCCTTTGGTACCAATAGGGTCTTTTGAAACCTGAACAAGTATCTCCTGTCCTTCCTGCAGCAGGTCTTCAATTGGAAGGTTAAGGGGTATTGTTTCTTCTATATCCTCACCGAAGACTGAATAATCAAGGCTTGAGTATACGTCTGCGACATGCAGGAATGTAGCTTTTTCAAGTCTAATGTCCACAAATGCAGACTGCATGCCAGGCAGGATTTTAACTATCTTGCCTTTGTAAATATTGCCTACAAGACTCGCATTGTTTCTTCTCTCAATGTATAGTTCAGCAAGCTGGCCAGACTCAAGCAGTGCAGCTCTTGTTTCTTCCATTGATGCATTGATTATTATTTCAGTAGCCATATTTTTCCACCTTCTTCCAGGGATTTGTCCACCTTCCATTAGCATATCCATAGAGTTGAACCCTTTTTATCGGCATTGATTTTATTTCTTCAACCGGTTTCTGGAATAACTCTTTTAAAATTTCATAAAGCCTTACTTTGGCGCCATTTGTATCCACAAGGATAAGATTTAAACAACCATTATTGATTGCTGCTTTCTCTATCATCCGTCTTATATCCACTACTTTCCCTCCTCTTGCTATCAAGTGCTGAGGAAGATTCAGAAAGGAATCTATAGCTCTGTTTATGCCTTTGTCAGTGCTTATTTCATACTCGTAACGTGATATAAAATCATCCAGAGATCTACTATTTTTACTGACAGGAGCTACAGCAAGCACCTCAAGTCCTTTTGGTAAAGAGTTATTGATTTTAAGCAGAATTGCACCCACTGCTTCGCTTTGCCCCGTGAAATGCTTTGCATTTCCGGGACTTAGTCCCTGAAATCGCTTTACAATTTCTAGGGGCGAAGCAAAGCGGTGGGGGTTTACACCAGGCAGTTCAATATCAAAGTATTCGTTCGTACCTTCAACACCTACGGGGAGGGCAGGGCCAAATGAAATTTTTGGATGAGGATGATTGCCTTTGGAATAAATCAAAAGAATCTTTGCCCTTCGTATTGCTCTCAGGAACGCTGTCATGACCTCCAGGTGAGAGAGATAGCGTAATTCGCCTGTTTTCGAGAACCGAATCCTCAGTTTAATTGAGTTTGTAGTTTTCGGGGAATGGGTAATGGGTGATAAATTAGTTGTCAGTTGTCTGTTGTCAGTTGTCAGCAACCTAATCCCTGACCCCTGACCCCTGTCTTTACATTCAAGTCCGCACTTGCAGCAAATATAACTGCAATCTTGTGTTATCTTTCCTTTAATGGCATTTTGATATTCAGATATAAGAAATTCTTTTGTTACCCCTGTGTCTATGAATTCCCACGGCAGTTCTTTGTTAATATCCAATGTCCGCGATGCATATTTGTACAAGTCAATGCCTGTTTTTTCAGATGCAAGCAGCCATTTGTCAAAGTCAAAGATTTCTGTCCAGCCATCAAAACGACACCCTTCTTTCCACGCATTCTCTAATAATTGTGCACAGTCGCTGTTTCCTCTTGAGAACACGGCTTCCAGAAGGCTTGATTCGACAAATTGTCCTTTGAAGGTAAGGCCTTTACTTCTGGAGAATGCTTTTTTAAGATGATTTTTTCTTTCTCTGAGTTCTTCATGGGACATCTGCCCCAACCACTGAAAGGGGGTGTGAGGCTTTGGCACAAAATCTGAGACACTCACGTTGATATTCATGCGTTTTCCAACGATTTCTCGGCCTTTTTTTAAAGCTAGTTCTGCCATAGTTATTATTCCGTCAATGTCATCTTTAGTTTCTGTAGGAAGTCCTATCATAAAGTAAAGCTTTATGCTTTTCCAGCCTTCAGCAAAAAGTGTCTCCAGGGTGTCCTCATATTCTTTCTCTGTAAAATCCTTGTTAATAACATCTCTCAGCCTTTTTGTTCCTGCCTCGGGTGCAATCGTAAACCCTGTTTTTCTTATGCTTTTTATTTCTTTAAGTATATCCCTGCTTAATGCGCCTACCCGCAATGACGGGAGGGATATTGCAGTCTGGCAGCTTGACTGAAGTTCCTTGAAGTTTTTAATCAGAGTTAGAAGACCGCTGTAGTCGCCTGTGCTCAATGATGAAAAGGAAATTTCTTCATACCCTGTATTAACGAGTGATTTTTCAGACAGAGAGAGAATTTTTTTAATAGATCTTTCCCTTAGTGGCCTTTGAATCATTCCGGCCTGACAGAATCGGCAGCCCCTTGTGCAACCCCTTGATATTTCAATCGATATTCTGTCATGGACAATTGATGTAAAAGGCACTAATGGCAATTCGGGGAATGCGGCTTTATCAAGGTTAGTTAAAATCCTTTTTTTGACTTTCCGGGGTTCATGGGAATGAAGGGATGGAACGTAAACACCTTCTAAGCCTGAGAGTGCTTTTAACAAGCTTTCTTTAACCTTAAATCCCTTATTTTGACATCTGACATCTGATGTCTGATATCTGACATTTTTGTATGTCTCTATGATTTCACCAATAACTTCTTCTCCATCACCAATGACAAAAACATCTATAAACGGAATCAAAGGTAGGGGGTTTACCGCACAGGGCCCCCCCGCAATTATAAGGGGATAATTGTCTCCCCTGTTAACGGCTTTTATTGGGATGCCCCCTAAATCCAGCATATTAAGTACATTTGTATAAGAGAGTTCATACTGGAGGGTGAAACCTGCAATGTCAAAATCTTTTAAAGGACGCTTATTCTCAAGAGAAGTAAGAGGCTGAGATGTTTTCCTGAGAAATGACTCAAAGTCAGTCCAGGGAGCAAAGACTCTTTCAGCAGAGGCGTAAGGTATGCTGTTTATTATCGAATAAAGGATTTTAAGTCCGAGGTGGGACATACCGATTTCATAAGCGTCAGGAAAGCAAAGGGCGACCTTTATGCAGGCGTCCTTACGAATAGAGTTGACTTCATTGCCTATATAACGGCTTGGCTTCTGAAAATGTGCGTAATTCATAATTATTTAGCCACAGACTTTTTCGCCTCTCCGCCTCAGCGGATCCGACGAGTCGGAAGCGAATCACCCGAGGCTGACACTGACTAAAATATTCTTTATCTTAAACAGGACTCAGATTTTTGCTGATATACTCAGATAATTATTTAAGTTGCGTGTTTCGAGTTGCGTGTAAAATCCTTAACCTGTAACTCGTGAGTCTTTTTTTATTATCTCATAGAGAATTGTTTAAAAGCAATTTGAAGAAATGGTTTGACAGTTTTATTTGATTTATCTCTGAAAAAGTTGCAATAAATAGAAACATTGGGGTCAGACTTAAGTATTGACTTTCCAAAAATATTGACAAATTATTTTTTGTTTAATTGACTTAAAAGTAGTCAAATGTCAATAGTCAAGTCTGACCCCACTATGTTTGAGGCAGAGTCTATAGCCTTCAGGATTTCCGATATCAAAGACAGTTCCCGGAAGGCGATAGCCGAGGAGCCCCTTTTCCTTGAGCATCAGAGTTCGGACTGGTAAATCAGTAAATTCCCCACCTTTGATTGTGGCCCGTGCCCTTTTGATGTATTCAAAAAGATGCGGGCCTGAGATTGCAATCCCACAGGTACGTAGTTCTCCTTTAAACCGTGGAGCAAAAAAACCTTCATACTTTGGGTGAAATCTCTCGATACGATACAGAACGTCTTTTAGATGTTTGAGGTCTACCCTACCCGAGTTGCTTATTCCAGTGGCATTTTTGCCTGTTACTTCCATAAGGGCAGTAATATCTGTTCTATATTGCCTGAAAACAGATTTTAGAATCTTCAGGGCACCCGGAGCCGGAGATTCGTTCCGAACAGGAAAATATATATTATCTGGATAGATTATCGCTACTGAGTGATTGCCGACAGTGTCCTGGGCAAGGCTTATTGCATCAGATTCACCCAGAGGCTCTTTCTGATAAAGAAAGGTAATAGAACACTCTCTGGTGATTTTCTCCATCTCCTCAGTGGCAAGTGGAAACATGCTTCTCTGAAACCCTCTATCCTCGAAATATCTTCGAATTATCTCTTTTTGCCTGCTTATAATGATAACTATATTTCTGATGCCGGCTGACAGCCCTTCTTCTGCTGTATACTGTATTGCGGGTTTGTCTCCGACAGGCAGCATTTCTTTTGGCACATCAGGATTGATAACCCTCATTCTTGTGCCAAGGCCTGCTGCTGGAATAACAAGATAACCGGGTTCTTTGTCCATTATTCTTTTTTTGTAAACAGACATAAGCAGGATTTGATATAATGAAACTTTAGTCAGGGATTTATCAAGGGTATTTGTCCTTAAAAGACCGTTGAAAAAGTCTCAACGGTCTTGATTACACAGATTTTTGAGGACGATTACACAGATATATGAGGTTGTTAGGGTTTTTCAACAATCTCTTAATAGCGAACATTATTTCTGGAGGTTGCTATTATGGCAGAGAAGGTTATTATTTTTGGCAAGGCAGGCTGACCTTATACTGAAAAGGCTAGGTCAGCCTATGGAAGTACTGCAGAATATTTTGATGTTAATTCAGACAGCACAAAGTTAAAGGAGATGCTCGGGTATTCTGGTGGCGTTAGGTCTGTGCCGGTTATTGTTGAAGGGGAAAAGGTGACTGTCGGCTATGGAGGCTCCTGAGGTGTATAACTGCCGGTAGTTTGCCGGTGAGGCCATGTTTTAAAGAGAGTTATGCTGTTGCATTAAAATTACAAATACCTAAATTGAGCGATTTTTGTTGCGAAATCCTCATGAGGTATTGAAAATAAATGTTCTACTATAAATTTTATCATCACCTGTTAAGTGAAGAAATTTGTCATTCCCCCTGTGCCCTCAGAGGTAGCAGTCTTTTGAGCCTGCCTGTCCGGTAGGCAGGCGGGAATCCAGTGTATTGTATTCTGGTTCCCCGCCTACACGGGGACGACGTCTGGATTCCCGTTCCCCGATCAGGTCGAGGACAAGCTTCACGGGAATGACGACATAACTGAAGAATCACTCAATTTAGGGAATAATATTATACAGGAGGAGTCTTATGCGACATTTCATGGTTGTGCCAGCGCTGGTTTTAGTGTTTTTGCTCTCTGTTTCTGTTTCTGCTGAGATAAGACACAAAAAATTTACTGATAAGGAGATAAAGAAAATGGCTGAAACAAAGGCAGTTATAGAGACAAAGTTGGGGAATATTGAGCTCAGGTTTTTCCCTGAAACTGCTCCTAATCATGTTAATAACTTCATTGAACTTGCAAAAAAAGGGTTTTATGATGAAACTACATTCCATCGTGCAATCCCGGGTTTCATGCTTCAGGGAGGTGACCCCAATTCAAAGGACACGGACAGGTCAAGACACGGCATGGGTGGTCCGGGGTATTCACTTAAGGCTGAGTTTAATGATAAATCTCATAAAAGGGGAATCCTTTCCATGGCAAGGTCATCAAACCCTGACAGTGCAGGCTCTCAGTTTTTTATCTGCGTGGCGGACGCTTTTTCCCTTGACAAGAAATACACTGTCTTCGGAGAAGTTGTTTCGGGTATGGATGTGGTAGATAAAATAGTAATGCAGCCGAGAGACTCAAGGGACAATCCCATTGAGAGGATTGAGATGAAGGTTAAAATAAATTAGAGGAGCGACAGTCAGATTTTACTTTCACTTTCAGACCCCGCTCTCTTAATTATCTGCTTCCTGCTGTATTCTTTAAGGTATTTAATGAGGTTTGCGGTCGAAAGAACGCTGAGTTTTACAAGGGCTTCACCGAACAGGATATAAGTACCCTCCTGTTCCCCGATAAGCTCATCAACCTGATTCTGCTTAAGTATTTTTTCATTAACAGCTATTTCGCCGAACTTCTCACAGGTTTCTTCCTGTATGACCAGTATTTTTTCAATATCCTTATCAGTTATCCAGCCTTTTCTTTTGGCGAGTTCCCCTATCTTCAGATTATTCTCTTTCTGATACCGGCGCGCCCTAAAAATATCAAGCCTATTTATAACACCTTTTTGATAAAGAAATTGTCCAAAAAGAAGGTGATGCTCGCTCATATTAATTCAAGTTTATCAGACAGAATATAATAAGGCAAAGACAATATTTTATTGACAATTAAGGTTTTTACTGGTATAAGCTTCTGGGATACAGCATTTCAATATGAAACCTACTCTTACATGATAATGCCTGATGAGGGTTTATTCTACTTATTACACATTATATATATATTGGATAAGAATTTTTTGATATGAGAATTCAGAAGGCCAAAATATTCGGTTTCTGAGATGTGTTTATTTTTTTCCTTCAAGCAACGGGTCTTACTACATGTTTATTTCAACACCTCCTTTTTTATTTATGAATTTTATGGCAATACTTTTTACAAAATTAGTATAAAATGTCAAAATTATGATATGATAAGAAATGGTGAACCAATTATAAGGAAAATGTAAAAAATATGATATTGCAAGGCGCGAATTCGATTTTGACGATATTGAAATTTTCGATTTTCCTTATCTTTTTACTTTTTTTGCCCCTATACTCTTATGGGGCTGAAACAATTTATACAATTCAGACCGGTACTTTTATTAGCGCTGAACGTGCGCAGAAACAATTTGATTCT
>JAZFSN010000194.1:0-4852 GCA_036446195.1 Thermodesulfovibrionia bacterium
ACTGGTGATGCCTGCGGCAGTTGCAGGTGCAACTGCCATGTGGGTGGAGCGCCTAAACCAGGGCAGAATCAATAGCAGCTAAAACCGTCTCGCCTGCCTTCACTTTCTGCCCGAGAACTACTTTTACCCGCACATCTTCAGGAAGATAAATATCAACCCTTGAACCAAACTTGATAATGCCGTACCTCTGACCTTTTTTTAGACTATCACCGGGGCTTACACGGCAGACAGCCCTTCTGGCAATAAGGCCTGCTACCTGCCTGACCAATATCTTTCCGTATCCTGTATTAAGAAGCATTGCTATATTTTCATTGCTCAGTTCTGCTTCATTTGTATACGCAGCCCTGAATCCTCCAGGCGTATGTTTTACTTTATCAACCCTGCCATCGCAGGGGGACCGGTTAACATGAACGTTAAAAACTGACATAAAAATACTTATTTGCTTCACTTTTTCCCCTGTATACACCTCTTCTATCGTATCTTTGATAAGTATTATCTTCCCGTCTGCCGGTGATACAAAGGTATCCCTGTCTTCTGGTATAATCCTCTCCGGGTCTCTAAAAAAAAGCAGCATATACAAAAAGATGACCAAAGGGAATAAGGCCATCCACGGCTTGCCAATAAAATAAACGGCAAAGGTAAGAATCACAGCAACTGTTACATATGGAAAACCCTCGGGAGCTATCCTTAAAAGAAACATTAAAAAAGTATATCATAGTAACCAGGTTAAAAGGTACAGGATACAGCAGATATTCTTATTCAGCCCTGAAATTTCAACAGCAGGCAACATGTATACAATTCTACTGGTGTAATCATTCAGTGACGGGTGGATTATATATATCTAAAGAATGATTCCGAACAAGTCGGAATGACAAAAAACCTTTATCATCCTTCCCGGTTGTCATTCCGGCTTGCCTGTCCCGACATTATCGGGGACCGGAATCCAGCTTCTCTGCCACCCGTCACTGAATGATTACCTACGGGTTTATTATATGCTTCGATTTTTATACCTGTTTTGATATACTTTAATAAGGTTTGTATACAGGCAGGCATGACAAAACAAGACCGTATAAGTCTCATGTTTCACAAAGGAGGCAGGGTTTAATGGGAAAACCTGAATTTAATTACAGACGAAAGCCTGCTTTTATATCTTTTCTGCTTGTTTATTTATCCTGCTTCGGTGTTGCTTACCTGTTAATAGATAATTCACCTCTAATCTCTAAAGAAATTAACAGACTGATGATCTCTAGATTACACATACCGTATTCAAATACCCTCTGGAATCTACCTTACGGAATATTTCTTTCTATTCCTTTTCTCATCTACAGCATATACAAAATCCTCTGGAATATAATGAGCAGTTATGAAATCAATTCATCCGAGATTCGCATGATAACCGGAAGTCTGACCAGAAAGGAACGCTTCTATCCCATTATAGAGTTCTATGAGATTTCGTTCAGACAGAACCTGATAGAGATACCCTTCAGCGTCGGCAGCCTTATTCTGAGGCGTATAAGAGGTGGAAACGATTTAATAATCAAAGGGGTTTACAACGCAAGGAACGTCGCCGAGGTTCTCCGCTCCGGCATGGGTGTTTCACTTTAAAAAGAAACAGGCCTGTTAAACCCATCCTCATTATTGTCTAAAAGTTAAGAAATTAATTTGACAAAGAAAAAAGATGACCTATAACATTAAGAAACACACCACGATGAAAACCAAGGTCACAAAGGCTTCCGGAGCAATTGAGGATCTTAACCCCGGGAAATTACAGACGTCGCTGGTCAGGTCTGGTGCAGACAGAGAACAGGCTGAAGAGATTATTGAAAAGGTATTGCGTGAAATAGAGCCCTATACAAGTACAAAAAAGATTTACAGGCTTGCTAAAAAATATCTCGGGCAATTCAATCATGCATCAGGGCTCAGATATTCTTTAAAAAGGGCCCTCTTCAGACTTGGGCCTTCAGGCTATCCTTTTGAAAAATACTTTGGCGAGCTGCTGAAATACAATGGATATCAGGTAAGCATAGGGGTAATACGCAAAGGCAAATGCGTGAATCACGAGGTCGATGTCTTTGCAGTAAAAGACAGACATGTCTCTCTTATTGAATGCAAGTACCACAATAAAGCAGGGATTGCAACTGATGTAAAAATAGCGATGTATGTCCATTCACGATTTCTGGATCTCAGCCCTGTCATCAAATCTCAGTATCCTGATAAAACCTGCACAGCCTGGTTAGTGACTAATACACGTTGTACCTCTGACGCCGTTCAATATGCCAACTGCACAGGGCTTAAGGTGATAAGCTGGAAATATCCTGACAATGAAGGGCTTGAGAAGATGATTGAAGACAAAAGACTTTATCCGGTAACTATTTTATCAGGAGTAAAATCAGGTCTGATAAAAATATTAATTAAAAACAATATTATTCTTCTGAAAGACCTGGCAGCAATAGAATCAAAAGAGATTGCAGCAATCCTTTCAATTCCAGAGAATAAGGCGCTTACTCTGAAACAGCAGGCTGGTGAACTTTCCCCATAAAAAAATAAATACCGGCCCTAATCATACGTAGTTCTGAATATTCCAACCCGACCACTTAATACAATTATTCGATTTGGAAATTATGAAAAAAATACCTTGCAAGACCTTTATAATATTCCAGGGAGCATTAATATGGATAATTATTTGGTTATGAGATAACTATTTGTTATATAATCTTAAAGCAGTTAAGGGAATACCAATTGCGATGAAAAAGAAAATAATTAGCTTTATCATCTTTTTGTTATTATTCCCTGCCTTACGATTTGCAGAAGAAACAGGCGATGTTGCTAATTCTAATGCTAATAACTCTACACAATCAACCCCGCAAACAAATGACAATACTTTAAAATTAATACCCAACCCGAAACTTACTATTCAAATTGGCATCTTTTCATCCGGAGAAAGGGCTTTAAACGTTATTAGTGAGCTTAAAAAAAATAAAATAAGTTGCAGATTTCAGGAAAGAAAAAAGTTCTTTTATGTATACTGTGGTGATTTTGACAGAAAAAGGGAAGCAAAAACCGCAAGAGTTTTAAAAAACAAGATAGTTTCATTGGGCTATAGAGACGCATTTGTAGCATTTTCAAATGAGATACCCCGCTATTCAAAACCTGAAATATTACCTAAAGAAAAGAAGCCGGTAGATAAAAAACCACTTCCTGAGCCCTCAGAGGAGCGGCCTGTAAAACGCCCTGAATCTGTAGCTGAGGAAAAACCAACACGACCGCCTCTGCTTCCTCCCGTAAGCTCATTTGTGCCTGCCAAGAAATTTTTAATAATAATTTCCTTTGTTATTTTTTTCATAACAATAATGTCTTTTCTCGTTGTTATTTTTTTAAGAAAAATTGGGATAAAAAAATCATTCAAGGTTGATAAGTTAACAAGGAAACATAAAGATGTCCTCAATCTTCTTTCAGGAGAAAATATAACTTCAAGCGACGAGATAATTAAAAGGCTCAATACTATAGGCGATGATATACTTATCGAGGTGCTCCTTGAGAAAGCAGGGACTATTTTTAAAAAACCGGCAAGTCATTTTATACACTTCTATGACGCAACAGGCATTACCGGCCGCTATCTTGATACATTGAAAAATTCTAAATCCTGGAAAAAAAGGGCTTTCGCTGCAAAGAAACTCGGACAGATTGGGTCAGCAAAGTCTGTTCCTCTTCTTTTATCTGTTATCAGAGATATCAAAGATGAAGATGAAGGAGTAAGAGGTACGGCGCTTCGTGCTCTTGGAAGGATAAGAGATAAAAGAGCAATTCCTTTTTTAATTGAAGCCCTCGGTTACCCGGAGACCTGGCTGCCCCCCCGTATCGGTGAGATTCTCTTCAGTATAGGAGAAGAGTCTGTAGACTATTTAATAAAAGAATTAAAAAACTACCAGAGCGAAAGCAGAAGACAATGGGCAGCTGAGATTCTCGGGTATTTAAAGGCCAAAACTGCTACAATGCAGCTCATAGGTGCCCTTTTTGACATAAGTCCGGAGGTGAGGGCAAAAGCTGCCGGAGCCCTCGGGCAGATGCAGGATGACAGAGCAGTTGTCAAGCTGACAGAATTATTAATCTCAGATCCAGTGCCTTTTGTCAGAGTAAGGGTGTCCAAGGCACTGGGTTCTATAGGCCACCCCGCAGTTGTAGATTATCTCATAAATATACTTAAAGACCCTGAATGGTGGGTTAGAGTCAGGGCAGTAGAGTCACTTGAACAGCTTGGAGAAAAGGCAGTGCCTGGTCTTCTTATAGCTCTTGAAGATGATGATACAGAGGTGCGCAAGCGGTCTGCAATGGCTCTCGACAGAATCGGTTATGTTGAAAAGATAATAAAGGAATACGGAAAAGGAACATATAAAGCTGACCTCAGAAAAATACTTTTTCTTGTAGCACGCGCCGGTGTTATACAAAGTATTAGCGAAGCGCTCGTCACTTCCGAAGGGGATTTAAAGAAAAGGATGGTCAGGCTTCTGGGTGAAGCAGAAACAAAAGAAGCCTCAGGTCCCCTGCTTGAATTACTAACACACACATCGGAATGGACGTTAAAATCAAGAATAATAGAGAGTCTCGCCAAGATAGGCGCAAAAGAGGCAATACCTTATTTAATTGAAAATCTCAAGGACAATGAATACTGGTTAAGGAGGTCAACAGTAGAAGCACTCGGGATACTTAACGCAACAGATTATGCCGATGAAATAGTAAAAATATTAGAAGACCCAAATCCGCTTGCAAGGGAATCCGCCCTAAAAACCTTATCCAGACTAAAAATTACGAAATATAGCAAAAAAATAGAGAACCTCCTTCTTGACCCCTCTTC
>JAZFSN010000195.1:0-6217 GCA_036446195.1 Thermodesulfovibrionia bacterium
CCTTAATGGCGCTGCACTTTCTGCGTACGCCTTTCAGCAGGGACTGGGAAAGACCGGGGCCTGGGTTGTGGGATTCGGTCTGATATTTTTTGCCTATTCCACGATTATCGCATGGTCATACTATGGCGACAGGAGCGCTGAATACCTGTTTGGCGGGAAGGCAGTTATGCCTTATAGGTTTATCTACACTCTGCTTGTCGTGGCAGGGGCATATGTACCGCTTAAGCTGGTATGGAACTTCGCTGATATAACAAATATATTTATGGCGGTACCCAACCTGGTTAGTATAATTCTGCTTGCCAAATTGATGAAAACACTCAGTGATGACTATTTTAAACGGTTAAAAAACTGAAGAAAGATTCCGGTCCCCGATAATGTCGGGATCCCGAAGAATCGGGATCTCCGCGGAGTCTGCCCCGTATTAAACGGTGCTGCGACAGGCAAGCCGGAATGACAGACTAAGAATCACTCAATTATCGGTTGTCATGCCTCAATATTCAGACGAGTCTGAAAACTGGTTAAGCTTCATTGTTTTATGACGTTGAACCTTGCCCAGCCCCAGGCGGGTCCGCCGAGGAGGAAACCCTGGAACTGTGAACCTGTCTGCCGACAGGCAGGCCTGAGTAGTTACACAACAACTAACATTATAATAATGAAAGGAGGGGTACTGTGGCAGATTAACTGCCACAGTATCAAAGGGGTTTAAAAAGGAGTTATCTTAAGTTAATTGTACCACCATATAAAAAAAATTTAAGTGACGTAAATCACAAAAAAACATTTTTTTATTTTTTTAGAGAGGGGTACTGTGGCAGATTAACTGCCACAGTATCAAAGGGGTTTAAAAAGGAGTTATCTTAAGTTAATTGTACCACCATATAAAAAAAATTTAAGTGATATGAATCACAAAAAAACATTTTTTTTAGATAAGAATAAATAGTAGAATAGTGAAGTAATGCAACACAGGTCTCCATATTGCAAACCCATAGAGTTTAAAGGGAAAAAGATTTAATGGCCAATTTATCACATTATATATGGCTAATAATTTTAATCTTATATATTTTAAGTCCATTAGACCTGCATCCTCTTTTTTTGGACGACATTATTGCATCAGGGATATTGTTTTACCTGTGGCGCAGGCATTCAAAACAGAAAAGGCAGAGGTTCTATTCGCATTACTACAATCAATCGCAGGGAAATAAAGAAAATAAAACTAATGCTCATACTGGTTTAAAAGATGCATACAGGACACTGGGGATAAAGCCTGGAGCCTCATTGAAAGAAGCAAGAAAGGTATATAAAGAAAAGATTGCCAGGACTCATCCTGACAAGGCTGGTCATCTAAGTGAGGAACTGCAGGAGAAGGCAAAGGAACTCACCATTAAACTAAACAATGCCTTTGATATTATTAAACGCAGCAAAATAGGCTGATTTTTTAGCTGATAAAATTCGGGTTAATAGAAGCTCTCCCGTATAGATTTCCCGCAAGCAGTATCCTTTCCATCATGCCTTTTTGAATGCAGTATCTCAAAAAAGCTTGCATAATCAAAAATAAAAGATATAAACTATTTATTAAAAATTATGCTTTGTTTTAAATGTTCGACAGAAAATTCAGAAAACAGGAAATATTGCAGGGAATGCGGCTCTCTCATTGTTCTTTTTTGCCATAAATGCGGGTCTCATAATTCCCTGTCTGATAAATACTGCGGCGGTTGCGGTACCGGCGTCCCGGATATTAACAAAGCTGACTTAAAAGAGAAAAATTCATCGGAAGTTTCTGCAGGGCATTATTCCTCTGATGATATAAGTGAATTAATCAGCAAACCCTCTGAAGGAAAGGGAAAGAAAATTAAGAAAAAAGATGCGAAAGACAACGAAGATATTTCTCAGGACCTTATTGATGGTATCTTTAGTTCTGAGAATGACTGAAAAAAATGGCAACAACTAATGTTTATAAGAGAAGTCAATAAAAAACTTGGTGAAATACTTATTGAACAGGGGAAAATAAGCAGGGAACAGCTTGAAAAGGCACTCAAAGAACAGACTAACAGCAAACTTGACCAAAAAAAAATAGGCAATTGTTTGATAGACCTCGGGTACATAACCGAGGAAGATGCAGTAAAGGCTCTCGGTTTACAGTTTAACCTCCCTGTAATGCACCTTAAGGGTCTTCGCATAAAACCAGGCGTGCTGGATTTAATCCCCGAAAATCTGGCAAAAAAATTTAATATAATTCCCCTCTTCAAAATAGAGAAGGAATTAACGCTTGCCCTTTCTGACCCCACAGACCTTCATCTTCTGGATATCGTGAGTTCAGAAACCAGGTGCACGGTTATCCCTGTCCTGGCCCCTTATTCGGAGATTTCTAAAACAATTGAAAAACATTATTCTCAAAAAGTCGAGACTCGAATTTCTGTTTCAAAAGAAGAGTCTGAAACTACAGGAATAAGCAGGTCAGAGATTGAACAACTGAGGAAAGCAGGCGGTGAACTTCCTATAGTTAAAACCGTTGACCGTATTTTGGTAGAGGCTGTCGAAAACAGCGTTAGCGATATCCATATAGAGCCAAGGGGGGGGGAGCTTGATATAAGATTCAGAATAGACGGCATCCTGCAGGAATTTACGACATACCCGGGCCAAATGCATCCGGGTATAGTGTCGAGGATAAAAATCCTTTCCTCTCTTGACATATCAGAAAAGCAGAAACCCCAGGACGGACGCATTCAGATCAAGATTGACAATAAAGAAATTGATATAAGGGTTTCAACTTTACCAACCCATTATGGCGAAAAAGTGGTCATGAGGCTCCTCCATAGGGAGTCTGTCAGTGTAAGGATAGAAGCCCTTGGTTTTTCAGAGCATAATCTTAATTCTTTTTATAAATTCATCAGGGAGCCGTATGGAATTATACTCGTTACCGGACCTACCGGCAGCGGAAAAACCACAACACTTTACGCAGCGTTGAATGAGATAAATTCCATTGAAAAAAATATTATAACTGTTGAGGACCCTGTTGAATACCAGCTGCCCATTATAAATCAGGTTCAGGTCAATATTAAAAAAGACCTGACCTTTGCAAATATTTTACGCAGTATTTTGCGTCAGGATCCTGATGTAATAATGATAGGAGAGATAAGAGATCCGGAAACCGCTGCTATCGCCGCTGAATCAGCTCTTACGGGACATCTTGTATTCAGCACGCTTCATACGAATGATGCCCCAAGTTCAATAACAAGACTTATGGACATGGGTGTTGCGCCTTTCCTGCTGGCGCCTTCCCTTCTCGGTATAATCGCTCAAAGACTTGCCAGAAAGATTTGTGTGCACTGTAAAGAGAAATACATACCCTCAAAAGAAGAAATGGGTTCAGTGGGATTATATACCCCTATAAAAGAGCTTGTATTCTACAGGGGCGCCGGGTGTGATAACTGCGGTAATACCGGTTATAAAGGGCGAATGGGTATACACGAAATTCTTGTTGTGGATGAGGATATCAAAGAGTTGATAACAAAAAATGAATCTGTTAGTATGATACGTCAGAAAGCCGTCCAAAAAGGATTTAAAGATATGCGTTTTGACGGGCTGAAAAAGGTAATATCAGGAATGATTTCAATTGAAGAGCTGCTCAGAGTCACAAGAAACATAAATTAGACAATAGCGGTAACAAAATATGCCGAAAAAGAAAATACTTATTGCAGACGACTCGCAGCAGATAAGAAAATCTTTGCGGGAAATTCTCGAGAAAAATCAGTATGATGTTATTGGTGAGGCAGGCAACGGCCTGGAGGCTATCAATTTGTACAAAAGTCTCTCTCCGGAACCAGACATAGTATTGCTTGATATAATAATGCCGCAGCTTGGCGGCATAGAAACACTCAGAATACTCAAATCAGTAAACAGTAACATCAGAGTGGTAATGGTTAGCGCTCTTGATTCACTTGACAGAGTGCAGGAGTGCATGAAAAACGGAGCAAAGCACTATATCCTGAAGCCGTTTGATGAGAATAAGGTAATAGAAATCATCAGAAAAGTTTTAGGCTGACACAAAAGCCCCTATCAGACAAGATCCAGATGTAAAGTTATTCGTTATATGTTAATCGGGAATCCAGAATCCACGTAGCACTTTACATTTCTGGATACCCGCTTTCGCGGGTATGACGAACGCGGCAAGCCACGGGGTATTAATCCCGAAAACAAAATAAATCCTCTCTCCAAACATTTAGGTTTCCTTTAGGGAACATTAAATAATCAATGGGTAATGCTACTGCGCTACTGCTCTATTGCGATTTACCGGCCGGGGCTACTTGCTACCTTATAATCTTCAGGGTTTGACCCACACGGAGCCGGGTAGTCTGCAAATTATTAATCCGCATGAGTTTCTTGGTATTCGTGTTGAACATCTTTGCAATCAACCAAAGGGAATCACCCTTCTTCACACTGTATTTTCCACCGGGAGGGAGCTTGGATTTCGAAGCATAGACCTTACCCATTGAAGTCCCTCTAACAGGTATTTTTAGTTTTTGTCCAACCCGGATAAAATGTTTTTTCCGAATGTTGTTTGCCCTGACAATTGCACGGACACTCGTACGATATTTCATGGCTATGAGCGACAAGGCCTCGCCTTTTCTTACTCTATGGTAAACATACGAACTTTTAGGAGTAGACCATCTTGGTATCTCATCCAGCCTGGCAAGCAATACCTTGCCCTTCCCGGGAGGCAGTCTGAGTGAATATGAAGTAGCCGGGGTAACATTACGGCGAAGTTCCGGGTTTAACCCTGTGAGTTCTTTTAAAGAAACTCCTAACTTGCCCGCAATTGCCTTTAACTGAACCTGCTTTTTAATGGTTACGGTTTCATAAGAAACCGGTTTTTCCGGCTCTTCCAGTGTAAACCCGTATTTGGCAGGGTCTTTCAGTATATGTAGAGTGGCCAGAAATCTGGGGACATAGCGTGCAGTTTCACGGGGAAGTTTTTCATAGAGGTCCCAGAATCCGTCAAGATAATTGATTTTTTGACTGCGTATCTTTCTTAAAACCACGCCCTCACCGCAGTTGTAGCCGGCCAGAACAGTGGTCCAGTCACCGAATATATTATGCAGCTCTTCTAAATAGGCAATGGCTGCGGCAGTTGCTTTTTCAGGGTTTAATCTCTCGTCAATCCACATATCCCTCTTTAAACCAAATTTATATCCGGTTGAAGGAATGAACTGCCAGAGGCCAAGGGCCCTGGCACGGGACAAGGCTTTGACTTTAAATCCGCTTTCAATAAGCGGCAGCCATGCGAGATCCTCGGGCAGGCCAGCCTCTTTCAATGCCTTTACAATCATCTCCATATATCTGCCTGAACGTTTATATGACCTCATAAAAAATTTACGCTCAACAGTTTGAAACCGCTTGATCTCACGTTCCACATACTTGTTCATAGTCAGTGGAATAGCTTTGTAGTTCCCATTGACAGCAGTGTACCTTGAGGCATAAATCTCCAGAATCCTTTTGGATATCAAAAATCTTAAATCATATTTCTGCTGAATTAGTTCAGGCTGGGCATCAGTGTCAACTTTCGTGACAAGCACATAGGCTTCATCCAAAGTTTCAATCGCATGATCAAGATTGCCCTCAGACCAGAACTCCTGGGCTACCCGGGAAAGGTCTAATGCCGTATCCATGAGATTTTGTGCTTTATCTCCATTTTCCTCTGTTACACTGTTATTTTCTTCAACAATGGCAATACCTGAGGCCGCATTATTGTTTTTAGTATCAGTCGTTGTGGTAGGAATATCTCTGGCAGGCCCGGTGTTCCAGTTCTTTTTAACTGAACCTCCCGGCAGGGCACAGCCAAAAACCAGAACAATAAGAAAAACTATTAAGTATCTGCAATACGCAAGTTTCATAATTTCCTAGTATATACTAATAAACTTATGTATAAATTAGCAAATTTTTATTTATATTATTCCCCGCCCGCGGGTGTCCATAGCCTGTCAAGAACTGATAATTTAATATAAGCAGTGATCGACTGGGGGATTAATGTTTAATTGATAGAGCCTCTTGCAAAAGTATCGAGAGAATCGCTATTGTTGTCATACTCGCCCCCGATTACGAAATTCGAGGGCAGGCTCCAGCGGGCCTGCCTGCGGTAGGCAGGTATCCAGACGTCGTCCTCGCCCCGTATCGGAATACGGGGTAAACGAAGCTTGTCCTCGAAGGTCGTAATCGGGGAGCG
>JAZFSN010000196.1:0-2408 GCA_036446195.1 Thermodesulfovibrionia bacterium
TGGTATCTCCCATTTGCCGCTGGTCATTACTGATACAGGCATACCAAGACCCGTATGATTAGGGCCGATCAAAACAAAAGTATTGGGGAATTCAATCTTTGAATAGACAGCTCCTGCGACTGCGCCCGAGTAAACAAGCCCTGCATGCGGAGAAACAATACCTACAGCCTTTTCTCCTGTCTCGCCTGACTTAATGAAGCCGGCAACCTGTTTCGAGAGCGTAGAAGCCGCTGCTGAATAAAATTGTCCTGCTACTGCAGGCCTGCGTTTCATACTTAAAAATAGTTATTAGTTATTGGTTATATATTATTCAATTAACAAATAACGTTTAACGAATAACGTTTTTTCTAATACGTCTGTCGGCTCGTATAATCCTTGAACTTTGTAATTTTATCGATAAAGGTGAGAGGAAACCTTTTCGTTGGTCCGTTTCTCTGCTTGGCTACATCTAAATCAGCAACACCCGGCTCAGCATCCTTTGCCTTATAATAATCTCCCCTGTAAAGAAACAGGATTGTATCTGCATCCTGCTCAATAGCGCCTGACTCTCTTAAATCAGCAATTATAGGATGCTTGTCGTCTCCCCTCTGCTCACAACCCCTGTTTAGCTGGCTGATTACAATTACAGGGACTGAGAGGTCTTTTGCAAGGGCTTTAAACGAGCGTGATATGTCAGATATCACCTGTTCCCTTGCAGTAAAACTTCCTTCACCTCTCATAAGCTGGAGGTAGTCGACAATTACAAGACCAAGCCCATGCTCAGCCTTAAGCCTCCGCGCCTTGGCCCTTATCTCAAGCACTGAGTTGAATGCATCATCTATAAATATCGGCGCCTCTGCAAGTCTGCCTGCAGCATTCACAAGCTTTCTGTAGTCTTCTTTGGTATGATAACCCGAGCGGACACTCTTTGAATCAACCTCAGCCTCAGAACATACCATTCTTAAAACTAAAAGCTCTTTTGACATCTCCAGACTGAAAATAACTACAGGCACCTTGACCTCAATTCCAACATGGGCGGCAATATTTAAGCAGAAAGAAGTCTTGCCCATACCCGGTCTTGCCCCAACCACTATAAGGTCGCCAGGCTGAAAACCGGTTGTCAGCTCGTCAAGGTCTTGAAATCCTGTTGGAAGTCCTGTTATAAGTTCTTTTTTGTTATAAAGCTTATCCACAAGTTCAATAGTGTCTTTCAAGACCTCCTTAACATGAACATAAGAGCTTTTAACCATTTTTTCAGATAGGGAAAAGACCTTTGTCTCTGCCCTGTCAAGAAGCTCATTGACCTCCACCCCTTCGTCATAGCCCATTGAGACGATTTCTGTAGCAGTCGTTATAAGACCTCTTAAAAGTGCTTTTTCTTTTACTATTTTTGAATGGTATCTTACATTTGCCGAAGTAGGAACCTGATTTACAATGGAACTAAGGTAAGAAGCACCCCCCACTTCTTCAAGCTGTTCTTTTCTGCTCATCTGTTCAGTAAGTGTGATTAAATCAATAGGTTCATTTTTTTCATAAAGGTCACGCATCGCGAGAAATATCTTTTTGTGGGAACTTTTATAAAAGTCTTCGGGGGCAAGTATTTCTATGACAGATGAAAGCGCCGCATTTTCAAGCAGAATTGCTCCAAGGACAGACTGTTCTGCTTCAATATTCTGAGGTGGTAAGCGGTCAAGGGCAACATCAAGCTGTTTCATGGTCAGGCTCGTCAGATTCGCCCTTCAGGTCACAAAGCGGGGCGAAAAAACTGATTTATTGTCATACCTTCTTTTTTACTTCCAGATTTACACTTGTGGTTAATTCTGGATGGATTTTAATTTGTATGGTATATACACCTATACGTCTTATACTTTCATCAGGTAGAATAATCTTACGTTTATCGACCTCTATGCCCTGCCTTGAGATAGCTTCAGCTATATCCATAGCAGTCACGGAACCGAATAATTTGTCGTCTTCTCCGGTAGTTGCTTCTATGATCAATGTGATATCCGACAGTTTCCCGGCTAATTCTCCGGCCTTTCCCCTGATTTTTTTTGCCTTATCAAAAATTATTTTTTTCTCGTGTTCGAGTTTTTTTATATTCCTGGGATTTGCCTCTACAGCAAGATTTTTCGGTATAAGATAATTTCTGCCATAACCATTAGCTACATTTACTTCACTGCCGATTATACCAAGATTTTTAACATCCTCTTTTAAGATAACCTTCATAAATGTTCTCCCGTATATTCAGAATTAAAAATGAAAATGTAAAATTGAGAAATGTGTTTATCCCGTTAGAAGAGCACAGATATTCTAACGGAGTTTACTCTGATTGAAATTTTTCTGCAATTTTGATTTTTCGAGTTCTCTATCAAATTTTATACAAAAATATTAACAGGATTCATTTGGAGTTGTCAATCAGAAATGGGTTT
>JAZFSN010000197.1:0-8919 GCA_036446195.1 Thermodesulfovibrionia bacterium
CATCCAGTAAGTGTACTTGAGGCACTGGCATGTGGAAAGGCTGTCATTGTTAGTGACATACCTGAACTCAGGCATATAGGAGAAAAAAGGATAGGACTTACATTCAAGAGCGGTTCTTCCCTGGACCTTTCTGAGAAATTATCACTTCTTCTGGAGGACAGCGAATTAAGACAGAGCCTTGGAGACAGAGGACGGGAATACGCATCTCAGTTTCTCTGGGATGATGTGTCTTTGAGATTTGAAAAGTTTCTTTTCAATGTTGTTGGTAGGGAAATATAAAAGTATAAGGGTAAAAAAGTTTATATGATTAGTGTGATAATTCCAACCCTCAATGCCCAAGACTCTTTACATCGGATTCTCACCTCATTGAAGGAGCAAACAATCCTTAGCGAAACAATTGTTATTGATTCCTTATCCTCTGATAATACCGTTGAGATTGCTGAGTCTTACGGGGTAAAGATTATAATAATAAAAAGGGAAGATTTTGACCATGGAGGCACCAGGAATCTGGCTGTTACACATTCAAGTGGAGATATTATTGTCTTTTTGACACAGGATGCCCTGCCCGAAGATAAATATTTTATTGAAAATTTGATAAAGCCGCTGGAAAAGGCCGGGATAGCTGCTGCTTACGGCAGGCAGATACCCCAAATAGATGCGAGGCCCACTGAAAAATTTGCAAGATTTTTCAACTATCCTGAAACCCCTCTTGTAAAAGACAACGAAAGCCTGTGTGAAATTGGAATAAAAACTTTTTTCTTTAGCAATGTCAGCTCTGCAATAAGGAAAAAGGAATTTGAAGAATTAGGAGGTTTTGCAGAGAATTTAATAATGAATGAGGATATGCTTTTTGCCGCAAGATTAATTTTCAAAGGATATAAAATAGTCTATGTTCCAGAGGCAAGGGTTATTCATTCACACAACTACTCTCTGGTACAGCAATTCAAGAGATACTTTGACATAGGTGTTTTCCTGAAAAAGAACTCACGTGAATTAGAATATGCAAAGGTTGGCAATGCAGGAGCTGAGTTTTTAAAAGGTGAGTTCAGGTATTTGTTTAAAAATAAGGCATACATATGGTTGCCTTATTCAATTGGAGAAGGAATCTCTAAGTATGTCGGTTATCATCTTGGTATGAAACATACCTTACTTCCCAATGCTTTAAGAAAAAGGATTAGCATGCACAGCAGTTACTGGTAAAATTTTTAAAGGGTGATACAAGGCAAAGCATTTTAGTGCTTTTTAAAATAACCAATAACTTATAACGAATAACAGTTTTTTGTTATTTGGCGCTTTGGAGTTGGAATTTATCTGATTCAGGAATCATGAGATTTCCGGTCGAGAGCAGCGTACAGGGCGCTCATCTCCTCTATATGCTTTTCAAACGAAAAGGACTCTGCAAGTTTTCTCGCCTCTATGCTCATCTTCCTGTTTACCTCTCTGTCCATGAGGTATGCAAGCCTTTCAGCAATCTCATCTGTATTCTCAGGTCTTTCTACTACAAATCCATGTAACCCATTTTTAATTATCTCGGAAGCTCCGCACTGTTTTGTAGATATAACCGGCAGTCCGCTTGCCAGTGCCTCAAGGTAAACGTTGCCAAAAGGCTCGTAAATAGCAGGGAGTAGAAATACATCAGCGGCAGCATAGTATTTATGGACTTCTTTCTGTACGCCGCAGAAAATTACCTTTTGCCTTTTTATCAATCCCCTGAATTTTTCCTCGTTGCCCTTGCCGACTATCAAGACCGTTAAAGGCTCAGGAACAAGCTCTACAGCCTTTAAGAGAAAATAAACGCCCTTTCTCTCAAAGCCTGACCCCACAAAAAGGACAACGAAATCATCTTTGTCAATTGAATACTGTTTCCTGATTTCTGCTCTGTACCTGTCCCTGTTTTGAGGATGAAACTGCTGAAGGTCTACACCGTTATATATTATTTTTATATCTTTTTCATCGACATGGTAATTCTCAATGATGTTTTGTTTAACAAAACTTGATCCGGCTATTATTTTTTTGAACTTATGTCCTGAAAAAATCATTTTTTCCAAAATTAATATCAACCAGTGATATGGATTAATAACAATAGAAAATTTGCCCGGCAGGTTCTTTCTTTTCCATCTCTGTTTTAACCACTCAATGTGACAGCCGTCTCCGGCGCGGTAGATGTCCTGATAAAGCGTTTTATCATGGCTCTGGATGATGTCAAGATTTTTTCGATGTTTTTTAAGCAGGAAAAATGACGAAACGGCAAAAGTAAGGTCTCTGAGGAATGAGCTGAATGTAATGACAGGGACTTTATGAAAATAGATGTTACTGTGCGGGATGGCTGACCATTTTGTGGTGTAGACATGGATCTCATGACCTAAATCGGCAAGATGGTTTATATAATTTCTGGAAAAGCTCTCTGCTCCTCCCAAAAAGGTAAGCTTTTTTCTAATTATTGCTATTTTCATCTATCGAGTTAACAGCTACTCCAAGGCCGAGTATAAACGAAAGATACAGCAAATTCGGTACTTCTTCAGTCATAGAATGAACTATGTAGTTGCCAAAAAGAACGGAAACTGAAGCTATAAGAACAAAGCTTCTGATGCCTTTATGCCGAAAAGACCGTTTCCACAAGTATTTGATTGAAAATAGAATGAGAAAAAGATAGGGAATAAGGCCGATAATGCCTTGATGAAACAAGATTTTTATAAATGTGTTATGAAGATTTTTAGGATATATAGCCGGAGCTTTTTTATATTGAGTATTTTGAAAAGGCACATCCTGAAAGAATATTCGTTTCCCATATCCCCAACCAAAAATGGGTCTCTGCAAGATCGCATGAATGGCCGGCTCCCAAGCCTGTGTCCTTAAATTAAAAGTTCGTAGCTGTTCGGACGTAGGACGAACTCTGTTTCTTACATCAGGGAATGAGAACCATAATATTGTAACGGTTATAAGAATAGCTGTCGTAATGACTGAAATGATCTTAATAAAACTGTAATTCCTTGTTTTAGAAAAATACAAAGACCAAAGAAATACGATACAAAAAAAGCTGATAAGACCCATCCTTGATGATGTAAGAATTAAAGCAATTACTGATATTAACAATAAAAGACCAAGAAAAACTTTCACAATAGTTTTCTTAGGTAATAAAAGAAATATGAAGGCAAATGGGAGAAGTGAATTTAAGAATACAGCGAACCTATTATACCCTGTAAACCCTGTATGCATTATAGCGATATCAGGCTTCAGTACGGAAATATTATGAAAAAAATAACTGTAATATCCGATGGAAACAATGAATATCAGAGCAAGAAAAATGACATTGACCATTTTTTTAAGTCTTTCCTCGTTAACAAAAACCGTTGATATTACAGGGAAAAGAAGTGCAGATTTGAGGGGGTCACCTTTTAGTTCTAAGAGGGAATAAACACGATCTATTGAGAATATGACCGAAAAAAAAGTCACTCCAAGAAATAACCAAAATAATACGGACACAGGTTCTTTTAGTATATAAAGGTTTTTCCTGTGTTTTAGGGTTAATAACCAGAGGCCAAAATTCCCAAATATCAATATATTTCTTATGCCCTCACCTTTTGTGAGGAACATAAGTATTATGTATAGATAAATACCGTACTCAATAATTTTATCTATAACCTCATATTTCTTTTCCATCTGTGTAATCCGCCTCTTACTCTGTGTAATCAGACATCCTGACTTTATCAGGATATCTAATCAATCTTTCAACAGCAATTTTTACATCATCAGCAGAAAGTGTCTTTATACATTTAAACTCGTACTGACATTCTTTCCTTTTGCATGGCTCACAGGGTTGTTCACCTCTCAAAACAATTGATTTTTCAGAGCGGGGTCCCCACCTATGTTCGCCAGCGGGGCCAAACAGGGCAATGACAGGAGCACCTGTAGCATCAGCAAGATGCATGGGGCCACTGTCGTTGCCTATAAATAATGAGCTGACTTTAAAAAGTGCAATCAGCTCTCCAAGGGATATTTTATTCCCAAGATTATGTGGGCTATACTTCATTTGTGAGATGATATTAGTAATTTCATTTAAATCGTCTTCTCCCCCAACAAAAACCACTTGAAAGCCTTTAGCAATGAGCCAATCCGAGATTTCTGCAAAACCTTCTTCTGTCCATTTCTTATATATTACACTTGAACCAGGATGTATACATACTATTGGTATTTTTTGTTTTATTCCCTCATTTTTTAGAATATTTCTAATAGAAGTTTCCCTTCTCTCAGGCACATTCAGGCGTTGGAATTGCAGTTTACCTTGAACTCCTACTGCAGATGCAATCTGCATAAAACTCTCCAGCTTGCGTTTCCCCTTTGAAAGTGTAATTTTGTGATTGTAAAAATAAGGTCTCTTGGCTGTAGATCTCCCTATACGCAACGGTGCCCCGGACAAAAAGGTCATTGTTGATGAAGCAACTCCTCCATGAAGGTCAATGGCCATATCCGCTGAAGCATTTCTTAATCGCCTTAAGAATTCAGACTGGATCGATAATCGTTTTAAAAATGGTTTTCCCTGAAGGAGCTTTCTGGGATAAAGAATCACATTATCCAGCCCCTCTATTGTTTCAATAATCTCAGCATATCTACTGTCTATCACAACATAAAAACCCTTTCCGTTAAAATGCTCCTTCAGTTTATTAATTGCAGAGAGCGAAAGTACAAGATCTCCTATGTGTTTATCTGATGCTACAATTAAGATATTCTTTACTGGTTTATTGTTAAAATACATTTTCTAATATTTCAAGCATCTGCCTGGTTCTTATTTCATAAGTATGCTCTCTTAAAACACGCTTTCTCCCGGCATCTGCAATTCTCATTCTTAATCCGTCATTTTCAAGGTAATATTTTATCATATCTATCATTTCTTGCTCAGATTGAAAGGTAACAATCTCTTTTCCAGGTTCAAGAATTTCCTCTATTCCATTTACATACTCACACATATAGAAAGCTCCACAACCAACTGTCATATACATTCTGTCACTCATTGATTTATGAATATAAGGAGCTGCATCAAATGCAAGAAAGATCTTTGATAGTTTTGCAACCTTTGCATACTCTTCTCCCCATATAAATTTATGGCCGTATGATCTCCCGAGTTTCCCCAAAATTAATGGTATTGTAGAAATTTTTCTGGGCATTCTGGGCCCCCACCATTTAAGCTTAAAATTTTCTTTGACAACCCTTTTAAGATATTTTCTCCTCCTAAGATAGTAAGGTCTGGAGCCAAAAGTACCAACAAAGGTAATATCGGATGAAAATTCATTTATATCTTCTGAACTTATATTTTTTATTTGAAAAAAAGATGGTTCAAATGCCTGTGTAAGCCAGAAAACGTTACGATTATATTGTTTATATGTTTTTACAAGACCGGCAGACATAGTAAAAAATACATCGGCAATTGTGACATATGGTAATAATGACTCAGGCATTGCAACATCAGGATACCATTGAATAACTTTCCCAAAATGCTTTAAATCTTCAATTGTTTCTGCAGGCAGCTCAAATTTTGTATAAAGAATAAAATCCGGTTTGAACTCTTTTATGAGCTTAATAGCCTCTTCTTTTGGATTTAAAGCTGAAGCGGGATCAAATGGCAGAACAATATGACCATTCTTTTCAAATCCTTTTTTATATGACCAGCCTAACGCCCATGGTTTATCAAGGCTTGTTATCAAGAAAATTCTGTATTGTTTCATAGAATTTTCTTTCACCAATTAACTTTTTTTTTATCAGAACATTTCATATCAATAAAGGTGTTTTTTATATAAAGGAATTTTTTATTTTGTAATTTCTAAACTTCCCCTTTTACTAAGTATGTATACTTTATTTTATAATCTGTTATATTTTCGGCTGTTAAAAATTTATTAATGGTTTCAATGCTATTGTATCTTTGTTGCAACCTTTTTTTTCTCGTATTTTCATCAGTTGATAACATTAACAATATATCTGCCCTTGATATTCTCTCCCAGGGGGTGGCATTTATATAAAAAATTATTTTTTTTCTTTTTGATAGTTTTTTGAGAAATGGTTGGAGTTCATCAAATACAGCATTTTTTATTTTAATTGTTCTTCGGAAAAAAAATAAAAAATCAACCCACAAAACACCGTCATCTATTACTGCAATATTCCGTTTACTAAATTTACAACATCCATAGTTTTTAATATATTTCCCAAAAAAACTTTTTCCAGTTCCCCCCTTGCCAACAACAGAGATTAAAACCCTGTCTTTGGTTTTTAAGATTTCATCTATCTGCTTTTCCAATTTGTCTAAAAATCCGTAATGCTTCATATCTCTTCTCTATCCTGATACATGGGGTCATTATACCGAAAAGACCCGTGTTTATATTTTTTTTAGATGTCTCATGACAAGATAAAGTTTACTAAAAAAAACTGATGAGTAAATGTTGAGTCGTCTTACAAGCTATCTACCGTCCTTCTTTGCCGGCAACCTCCTTTGTGCTTTCAGATTCCGGGACATGTTGGCTCCGCGTTTCGTAGTGTAGAGAGCTTTTAAGCCTATTTCAGTTGCAATATTAATCCCGGTCTGGTCATATTGTCCGTTTAGCCAGCCAAGGTGGAGAATATCTTTTGAAAGCCTTTTCTCAAGAGTTCTTTTGCTGATGAGCAGGTCTTTTTTCAGCTCTTCATATCTCTTTCTTTTCAGGTACAAATGTGTGTTGTGAGAATGTCCATGGGACTGAATGTCAAATATTCCATTACTTTCCATTTCCTTGAGTTCCTTCCATGTGCACATGACCTCAGAACGCCTTTCAGTAAAGAGTAAATCCCATGCCTCCTCATGAGGGAGTGGAACAAAGTCTTCTCTCTTCATATCCAGATGTTCGATAAAAGAGGTCGCTACAAAAAGCATAGCCTTCATCCCGTATTTCTTCAGAAGTGGATAAGCTAAAATATAGTTGTTGATGAAACCGTCATCAAAAGTAAGCAACACACATTTTTTAGGTATTTCATTGTTTTGAAGAAAATAAATAAACTCCTCTCCTGATAGTGTTTTCCAGCCTTTCTTGTAGAGGATACCCAGTTGGTCCTGAAAGATTTCAGGCTGAACATTTAGTTCTTTTCCCAGTGGCGAGACATGGTGGTACATAACAATAGGAATGGACTTATTGAACATTTAGAACCTTTCGATATAAAGCCTCTGTCTGGTCGAGCATATTCTCAAGGGAAAATTTTTCCAACATGGTATCTCTGGCGTTTTTGCCCAGGTGTGTCTTGAGAGAATCATTTTTGTTAATATAAAAAATTTTTTCCGCTAGGTCTTCTGGGTCTTTAACCCTGAAGAATAATCCATTTACTTTATCCTTTATGAAATCCCTGAAGGTGGGGATGTCCGAGATAACTACAGGCTTTCCCACTGCCATTGCTTCCAGTAGAGATGTACCCAGCCCCTCTACCAGTGACGGAAAAACAAATATATCTATTGTTTTTAAAACCCTTGGAATGTCATCCCTGTGACCAAGAAAAAAAACATTTTTTTTCAAATTTTCACTTACGTAAGACAGAAACCGGCTTTTGTAGGGTTCGTTAAGTCTTCCAGCAAACAGTAAAATGCAGGAAAATTTTCTATTCAGGACATTAAAGGCCTGGAGCAGGTATTTCTGTCCTTTTACAGGTGTAAAACTGGATGTATTCCCAATCACTGTAGTTTTTTGAGGGATTTTTAGCTCCTTTCTCAGGTCTTCAACTTCAGGGTTGAATATCCTTGTGTCAACCGAATCAGAAACAACTGTGATTCTTTGCTTCTTCAGTCCATATCCTGTAATGACATCCTTTACTGTGCTGCTTATGGCTATGATTTTATCGGGTATTGCATATATTAATTTTGTCAGAGGGTCTCTGCCAACAGGGTAAAGGTTATGACGGAACCGTATAAGGCGCCTGCCTGTAAGTTTGGCTGCAATGCCACCTGCCCAACTATCCACAGAGCTGTGAGTTGAAACAATCTCAATCCTCTCTTGCCTGATAATACGCATCAATTTTGGAATATTTGCTATATGTACATGTTTGGACATGTTAAGCTCATATAACTTTAAACCAGCCTCCTTTGCTTTGTGAGCGAGAACACTGCCCCTGTTACAAGCTATAACTACCTTGTGGCCCTTTCTGTTAAGACCAATGGCTTCAGAAAGGACCCTGTTTTGCTGCCCCCCCCATTTTTTAAGGGTTTCTGTATGGAGGATGTTCATTTTTAATTAATGCCTCTGTCTGCCTTAATATACAGGGTTTCAAGTTTATAAAGCATGCCCGTAAATGAGTAAGATTTTACTACCAATCTTCTTCCTAACCTTACTCCGAGTAATGCATTCTCTTCGCCGGCCTAATCAGCCGAAGCGGAAGGAAACTACACAGTGGTTAATCGCTTTTTAGATAATGGTAGATCTCAGCAGTGCGATCAATCATTGTCTTAATGGTATAATATTTAAGTATCTTTTCTCTTCCCCTCATTGCCATTTCATTAGCTTTTTCTCTATGCCCTGCCATCCAGATAATAGCATTGCTAATCGCATCACGGTTTTTTGGGGGTATGAGTAATCCTGTTATGCCATCTTCAATAATTTCAGGAAGGCCGCCTACATTGGTTGCAATTACCGATTTCTCCATTGCAAGTGCCTGAGGAATAACCTGAGATGTCGCTTCAGAGGCATAAGAAGGAAGAATAAGGATATCTAATGCCGCCATTATTTCAGGGATATCATCTCTAAAATTTGTCATAATCACATATTTTTCAATTTTAAGATCGCGAATTTTCTGTTGAATACGCTCATATGCCGGACCGTTTCCAACAATAAGAAACCTTGCTTCAGGAAAAAATGAAACTACTTTGGGTACTGCTTCCAGCATGTAGCGGTGACCTTTCCATGACCGCAAAATAGC
>JAZFSN010000198.1:0-14743 GCA_036446195.1 Thermodesulfovibrionia bacterium
TAGGCAGTGTGGCGCTTGGCAACAAGAACCCTGTTGTTTTAATTGCTGGGCCCTGTGTTATTGAGAATGAAGAATCGACGTTAAAGACTGCTGAGAGACTTAAAAAGATTTCCGAAGAGTTAAAAATACCGCTTGTTTTTAAGAGTTCTTATGACAAGTCAAACAGGACTTCTATAAATTCGTATCGGGGCCCGGGCATTAAAAAGGGCTTGAACATTCTCGAGAAGGTAAAAAAAGAGACATCCCTGCCGGTACTTTCTGACATACATTCAGTAAGTGAAGTTTCACATGCTGCTGAAGTGCTTGATATGCTTCAAATCCCGGCTTTTTTATGCAGACAGACGGATTTGATTATTGCTGCTGCAAAGACGGGAAGGCCAATTAATGTTAAAAAAGGACAGTTTTTAGCTCCACATGATGTAAAAAATATCATTGATAAGATACTATCAACAGGAAATAATAACATTACTATTACTGAACGCGGTGTGTCTTTTGGATATAATAATCTTGTGGTAGATATGAGGTCTATACCTATTATGCAGGGTTTTGGTTTTCCAGTGGTTTTTGACGCTACTCACAGTGTTCAACTACCGGGTGGTCGGGGAAACACTTCAGGTGGACAGAGAGAATTTGTAGCGCCGCTTGCTCGGGCAGCAGTCTCTGTTGGTTGTGATGCAGTTTTTCTGGAAGTTCACGAATTTCCTGACAAAGCCTTTTCTGATGGACCGAACATGTTGAGCATAGATAAGTTTTCTTCGCTGATTCGCAAACTTAAGGAGATAAGTCTGATTGTAAGAGAAGATTAATTCTTGCATAAAGTAGTTTGGCCACTTTAAGGTAATTTAGAGATTGAAAATATAAATCGGCAAAGAAGTCATAAATTTTATAGTCTATAAAACAATGGAGAAAAAAGAGATTATTGAACAGGCCAGGAAAATCTTAAAAATAGAAGCTGATGCAATAAATGCGCTGATAGACAGGATTGATGACAATCTTGCCAGGGCAGTTGATATTATTTATTCCTGCACCGGTAGAGTAGTGGTCACCGGTATGGGAAAGTCCGGTCTTATTGGTAAAAAAATAGCTGCAACATTTGCGTCTACTGGTACACCTGCTTTATTCCTGCATTCTGCCGAAGGAGGTCACGGCGATATAGGCATGGTAACTAAAGGGGATGTAGTTGTAGCACTGTCAAATAGTGGAGAAACGGATGAAATCATAAAAATACTGCCGATTTTAAAAAGACTTGATATTAAACTGGTTGCATTGACAGGAGATTCCAAATCAACGCTTGCAAAGTTATCAGATGTTGTTTTGGATACCTCTGTCAGGGAAGAGGCATGTCCTATGGGGCTTGTACCGACTGCGTCAACAACTGCTGCCCTGGCAATGGGCGATGTTCTTGCAATTACAGTTCTGAATAAAAGGGGCTTTAAAGAAGAGGACTTTGCTTTTTTTCATCCAGGGGGAAATTTAGGCCGCCGCCTTTTACTTACAGCAGGAGAACTTATGCATAGCGGCGATTCCATACCGGTTGTGAATGTAAAAACCTTGATGAAAGATGCAATAATTGAAATTTCCTCTAAGAGATTGGGAATGACAACAGTGGTGAACGCCGCTTCTAAATTGACTGGAATTGTTACCGACGGTGACTTGCGCAGGGGACTTGAGAAATGGGGGGAAGGATTTTTTTCTCTCAAGGCAGAAGATGTTATGACACACAACCCAAATACAATTATAATAGATACACTTGCTGTAAAAGCCATATCAATAATGGAGAAACACTCTATTAGCTCTCTCATTGTTCTTGCCTCTAATGGTGAAGCAGAGGGGATTGTTCATCTTCATGACCTTCTAAAGGCCGGGATAACATAATGCAAAACTTGGTTATTTGTTAATTACTATTAGTTAATCGGTTTTAACAATATGAATAAGGATATTATAAAAAAGGCAAAAAAAATTAAATTAGTGATACTTGACGTGGATGGAGTTATGACGGACGGCAGCATTGTTCTGGATAATGAAGGAAATGAATTTAAAATGTTTCATGTAAGAGACGGCCACGGTATAAAAATGTTGAACAAGGCAGGTATAAGGGTTGCTATCATATCAGGGAGGAAATCCAAGGTTGTGGAGAGGAGAGCTGAAGAACTTGGTATTAAAGACCTTTATCAGGGAGTATTCAAAAAAACTTCTATCTATGAATCACTGCTTCAAAAATACGGATATAGGGATGAAGAGGTTGCTTTTATGGGTGACGACATTGTAGATATAGGGCTTCTCAAAAGAGTAGGATTTCCTGCTGTGCCAGCTGATGCGGATGAAAGAGCTAAAAAATGGGCCGCTTTTATATCTGCTAAAAAAGGTGGAAGGGGCGCTGTAAGGGAGCTTATAGAGTTGATATTGGAGTCTGCTGGCCTTTGGGAAAGTGTATCCGGGGAATTTATTGGTTAATCTGCCAACAGTTATTACTTTAGGGAGAATACTACTAATCCCTCTCTTCATTTCTGTAGTTTATGCAAAACCGCTGTTTGGCGCCTTTATATTTTTATTTGCGTCTGTAACAGATATCCTTGACGGATACATTGCAAGAAAATCAAAACAGGTTACAAAATTCGGAGTACTCCTTGACCCCATTGCTGATAAGCTCTTAATAATCTCCGCACTAATTGTTTTTGTCGATATGGAGATTATTCCTGCGTGGATAGCCATAGTAATAATTGCCAGAGAATTTCTTGTTACGGGGTTAAGGATTGTTGCCCTTTCAAAAAATATTGTAATACCAGCTGAGACAGGGGGTAAAATAAAGATGGGCACCCAGATTTCGTCTATACTTATACTGCTTATAGACAAGACATATATTAATATGGATTTATATAGCATTGGAATGACCCTGCTCTGGATTGCAATGCTTATCGGCATTGTGTCAGGAGTTCAATACGTTGTTCTGTTCTGGAAGCGATTGTAATGATAAAGTATCTTCTAATCCCAGCTGCCTACGTTATTGGCTCTATTCCATTTGGGGTTCTGGTTTCAAGGACACGAGGGATAGACCTTCAGAAAGCAGGTAGCAGGAGTATCGGAACAACAAACGTTCTTAGAACTGCGGGTAAAGGCGCGGCTGTAATAACTTTACTTGGAGACTCTCTAAAGGGTGTTGTTGCAGTTTTGTTGTGCAGGGTTGTAATTGGTGGAGAGATCTGGGAAGGAATTATAGGAATTACAGTTATTTTAGGCCATATGCACTCAACATTTCTTTCTTTCAGAGGTGGCAAGGGGGTTGCTACAGGATTTGGTGTTTTGTCTGTTTATAGTCCAGCCCATGCGCTCATTTTAATTGTCATCTGGATTCTTACAGCGTTCTTTACAAAATATTCTTCGCTCGCGGCAATGACAGCATTTATTTCCTTGCCGGTTGTCTTTTTATTGTCTGATGTTTCAAGAATAAAAACATCTTTTGCTATACTACTCGCTTTTTTGATAATCTTAAAGCATAGAGATAATATAAGTAGACTCCTTAATGGGACGGAGACGAAGATTAGATTTTAATGATTAATAAAAGATAGAGGACATATTTTGGCCAAAAGGCTTAGATTGTTGATAATTTTTATTCTTGGTTTCTACTTGTGTATTCCTGTAAAAACCGCCATTGCAGAAGACGTCAGGACTGTCTCCTCGGAAGGTAATCTCCCCTCATCAGGATTATATCTTAACATCCACGAGTTAGAGGAATACAGAGCTGAGAGAGGGCTTAAGAATTTAGAGCCTCATTCGCTGGTTTTAACTGATATTGGATTAAAGGCTTATAATGAAAATAGAGGAGAAGAGGCAATTGTATTTTTCACGAAGGCTAAGGAACTGTCACCTGATTTGCCATTAACTTATCTTTACCTTTCAAATGCTAATTTATCTTTATCTCTAAAAGGAATATATACATCACTAGGTTATTTATTGGACACATTGGGGGCATTTTATAGGAATTTCTGGTGGTCATTTCAAACGGCCGGGATTTTATCTGTAAGCCTTTTTCTTGCTCTTTGCGTGTCAATTATAGTTTTTTTAATTATATTAATATCTTTGAAATTCAGACTTTATATCCACGACATAATAGAAGATAAGAGAAAAATTTTTCTTCTTCTGCCCGCATTTATCCTTGCCTTTTTTGGTCCGATCTTTGGTTTAATAGGTTTTTTACTGCCTTTTTGGGTATATATGAAGAGAAGAGAAAAGGTTGTTCTTTACTGCGGCATTGGTATATTAGCTATTAATTTATTAATACTTCCCCTGTTTTGGTCATTTCTTGGCGCATTTCAAGACAGGACATTACGCAGTATAGTCAAAATAAATGAAGGAACATATTCAGGTGAAACTTCTAATATTGATACAAGTAAACGCGGTTATGAGTCCACTTTTGCACATGCTCTTGATCTTAAAAGAAAAGGCTTTTATGATGAGGCAATAAGAACGTATGACGGCCTCCTGAATCAGAGGGATGATGCCAAAGTCTACAACAACATAGCAAACTGTTATGTGGGCTTGGGAAATTATGATATGGCGGTTGCATATTATAATAAGTCAATAAAATTAAAAAAAATGGCTTCTTCATATTACAATCTGAGTCAGTTGTACAGAGAGCATTTTAACTTCAGCGATGCCAAGGGATATTACCAGAAAGCCATAAAAATAGACACCCAAAAAGTAGACTTCTATAATTCTGTCAGAGGCACATCTGTTAATCGTTTTGTGATGGATGAATATCTTAGTACAGGGGAATTATGGTATACAGCTTTCAAATGGTATCCGTATTATGAATCGTCAATGTTTTTAGGTAGAATTCTCACATTTACAAACAGAGGATTTTCAATAGTTATACTTTTCCTGTTAGCGTTTGCTCTTTATGTTTATAACAGGTATGTTTCTCGTGGGGCGTACAGATGTAGAAGATGCGGGAAGATATATTGTAGCAGCTGCGAAAAGAGGATATCTCGTGAAGATGTATGTCTTATGTGCTATAAAACGCTGGTAGAGGTAAGTGAGTTAGGCCCGAAGGAGAGGATAGAAAAAATACTTGAGATACAGCGCTACAGGGATGACAGGAACCAGCGTCTAAAGATTTTGACTTTTATTCTGCCGGGAAGCGGCCATATATACTCCGGCTTGAATATATACGGGTTTCTGATACTCTTATCGTTTGCTTTCTTTCTTTTTTCGGCTTTACAGTGGTTTTATATTCCTGCAATTGTGTCAATGAAGCAGGCAGCAGTTTTTTTTGGATGGGCTTCTGTATCAGGGCTTATTCTGGTTTACGGCTTAGCCGTAATAAGCGCCTTTAGGAGGACTCCGAGAAAATGGCTTTAGAAGGTTTTTTACAAGAATTCGGACTGGCTGATATTCTCCAGCTTATATATTTCCAGAGAAAGACAGGGCTTCTGGATATAGAAGGCAAGGCGGATAAGATAAACATGAACTTTATAGACGGGAATATTGCAGGCCTGAAATCACAGAGGAGAGAGGAAAGCAATCGGCTTGGAAAAATTTTAGTTAAAAAGAATCTGATAACCCTGAAGGATTTAGATACTGCGATAGATTTGCAAAAAAAAGAAGGTATCAAGATAGGGACTGCCTTTGTAAAATACGACTTAGTTTCAAAAGAACTCCTGACTGAAATTATACAAGGGCAGATTATAGAGACCATAGTGCAAATCTTTACATGGAAAGAGGGGAGATATAAGTTTACTCCTCAGGAGGTTTCAGTAGATAAGGATCTGCCAATTAGTATTGATACCCAGCATATGCTTATGGACGGTTTAAGAATAGTTGATGAATGGTCTGTGGTTGAGGGTAAGCTTGATTTAAACACCATATATAAACAGGTCGGTGAACCGGATTCGGGCGAATTAAATGATGTGGAGAGAGAGGTGCTCGGACTTATTGATGATGACACTGATGTAAGTACAATAATCAATAGCAGCTATTCAGGAGATTTTGATACTTCAAAGGCAATAATATCATTAGAGGAAAAAGGGATTATTGAACCTATTGTAGTACAGGCTATTGAAGAGGGAGAGACGGGCACCATAAAGAGGCATGAAAATCTGTACTATATTGCAGTGCTTGGTGTGGCACTGGTTGTTTTATTATTTATGTTTAAAGGCAGTTTTGACGTGTTTAAGGTCTTTAAGGGGACAAGAACAAGTTTTAATATAGAAAGATTAAAGACCGACATTGACATCTATAATGCTACAAATGGCATGTATCCGGACAATCTTGAAGTTATTGCAGCAATACAGGATCCATGGGGAAGACCATATATATATGAATTTACAGAGAGCGGTTTTACTCTTTTCAGCTCGGGTCCTGACGGCAAAGCAGGAACAGGCGATGATGTGTATTGAAACCCTAAAATAAATTTCAAAATTATCATTGTAAAGTTATCATTAAACAATTATAGAAAAATAAATTTAGAATGAACAGTGAGCCTGCCTACCGGACAGGCAGGCCTGCCTGACAGCAGTAAGGTGTAAGCGAGCGAATATAAATAAATGAATAGTGAGCGTTAGTGAACGAATATAATAAATAGAAAAATCCTTACATTAGGTTTCTGTAGGGAACATTAAAACACTTCCTTACACTTCGAAGTCCCATAGAGAATGCTAAATGTTAATTGTTAATTTTAGAATTTGCAATGTCTTGAATTGTATCTTATGAAACCTGCAATTGTCCTTTTAAGCGGTGGTATTGATTCAACTGTTACGCTGGCTATTGTTAGAGACAAAGGCTTTGATATATACGCTATCAGTTTTAATTACGGTCAAAGGCACAGCGTTGAGCTGAGTTTGGCAAAGCAGTGTGCAGCGTATTTTAATATTCAAAAACACCGTATCATCAAATTTGACCTTGGAAAAATAGGCTGCTCAGCGCTTACATCTGATATGGAAATCCCTAAAGATCGAATACAGATGTCAGAACACAGAACACAGACAATAGAGCACAGCCACCCCACCCATCCCTCCCCCTCGAGGGTCGAAGACTCGCCGAGGAGAGGGAAGGGTAAGGGAGGGGGGGGAAGTCTGAGTTCTGACATTCCTGTTACCTATGTGCCTGCGCGGAACACTATATTTTTGTCATTCGCGCTTGCCTTTGCTGAAAGTACCGGTTCGGAGGATATTTTTATTGGGGCAAATGCCGTTGATTATAGCGGTTATCCTGATTGCAGGCCTGAATTTATAAATGCCTTTGAGAATTTGGCAAATCTTGCCACAAAGGCTTCTGTGGAGGGAACTGCTAAATTCAAGATACATGCTCCGTTAATTAATCTTACAAAGGGTGAGATAATACGAAGGGGGGTTGAATTAGGGGTTGATTTTTCCCTTACATGGAGTTGTTACGACCCGCAAAAAGACCGTAACCAGTTATCCGTAATGAGTAATGAGTTGAAAGAAAAAACACATTACGCATCACGCGTTACTCATCACGGTTATGTTCCCTGCATGCGATGCGACAGCTGTCTTTTAAGGGCTAAAGGCTTCAGAGAGGCAGGAATCAAAGACCCCTCTTTACCCCGTTAGAAAACCCCGTGGCTTGCCACGGGGATGAAAATGCCTAATTCCTTCTATATGAACACGGGGTTTAATGCCCCGTGTGAGCCAACCCGTTAGAAGGGCGCAGGTCTTCTAACGGGGTTTACTTGAGCCCCGCTCTGGCACATAAAATACGCGAGGTTTTTGATTCATAGTTTATTAAAAATAACCTTTGCCTGAGATTTTGTGCAGTTGATATCTGAATTGTTATTTATTAGGAAGTCTGCGGATGTTTTTTTCCTGGAAATTGGCGTCTGGATTCGCATCCTCTTGATGGTTTGCTCTTTTGAATATCCTTTCTGCATAAGCCTTTTAATCGTCTTTGCCTTACTGCAGTAGACAACTATAATTTTATCAAAAATATTGCCATAACCCTTCTCGAACAATAACGGAACTTCAAAGACAATTATTGCCCGACGATTTTTATTTAATATTTCCTTTTTGATTTTTTTTGCTATTTTTATAACCTCGGGATGAAGTATCTTTTCTACAGCTTTTCTTTTTTGAGGGTTATCGAAGAGTATATCTGCCATACGTTGTTTATTTATCGATACCTGCGAGACTTGCCTGACGGCAGTCAGGGATTTTTTTATCAGGATATCTTTGCCGAGGAGGATGACAAGTTTTTTTATTATTGACCGGTTTTTCAATAGTCCGTGAACAACTGTATCAGCATTAATTATATATGCCCCTGATTTTTTAAAAAATCTCAGGACAGTTGTCTTGCCCATTCCCAGACCGCCTGTAAGGCCAATAAAAGACATAATAAATTATATCAAATTTTTGTCATTATTGAACAAGCTTTCAAGCGACTCTTGTATTTGGAGCGTTTTTTTGTCTCAGCGAATCCTCCTGAGTGAGACGACCCCTTGCTGTGATAATATAAAAGGCAATAAAACAGGTTTTAAATCTCTTGCCTGGCCTGGATTCTTTACGTTAGTATTATTAGATGCGCATGTTACAGATTAAAAAAATACAGATTTTTATACGGGCTTGTTCTTTTATATTTTTAATTGTTGTCTGCCCAGTAGATACTGCTTCAGCTCTTTATAAACCTCCTGCCTTATCAACAGGTGAATTACAGTTATATGAGCGGTTTAAAAAAGCAGTTTATCTTATTAATGAAGGGTCATATAAAAAAGCAGAAGATATACTCTTAAGTTTTGCAGCGAATGATATCTGGCGGGAGGAAGCCTATTTTCTGCTTGGAAGGCTCTATAAACAACAGGGTTTTCTTGATAGGGCAGCGGATTACCTTAAAAGTTCGACTGTTCAGCACTTCATACTTAAGGATTACATCTTAAAAACCCTTGCCGATATTTATATGGAAAGAGAAAAATTTGATAAAGTCATAGAGATCTCCAGGCAAATTGGAAATAAGGTCCTTCTGCAGGATGCAAGGCAGTCTGAGATTTCCGCATTAATTGCAATGGGGGAAAAAGAGGAGGGCATTGATGTGCTCAGCAAATATATTAAGGAATATCCCGGGGACTGGAATTCCAAATTAGTTTTAGCAAGGCTTCTTAAAAAAGCGCATGAAAAGAAAAAGGCAATAACCCTTTTAAAAGATATATATATCAGTACAAGTCCTTTGGCAGCAGATGCCCTTAAAGAATTAGAGGCCATGAATGCGGACATATTCAAACAGGAGGAAATGTTTAAAAGGGCGGAGAATTTTTTTAAAAAACATGATTTTCTAAATGCTGAGGCAGAATATATAGATATCCTCAAACATATAAACGATTCTGGCATGAAGGATAAAGTTATGTTTGCAATAGGCAACTGCCAGTTTAAACAGAAAAAATATAATGCAGCAGCTGAAAGTTTTGGTCTTGTAAAAAGTCCTGAGGCAATGTACTGGATGGCAATTGCTCTTTATAGAGTTGATGATATGAACGGATTTGATATGATTGTGAAAAAAATTGAAAGAGAGTATCCCGACAATGAATATCTTGCTGAGCTGTTTCTTGTATTAGCCAATGAAGATAGGAGAGCAGGTGAATTAAATAAAGCAGAAAAAAGATTCATAAAAATATTAAATGATTTTCCTAAGAATGCTGAAGATACGCTCTGGGGGCTTGGGTGGATGAGTTATACTAATGGAGATTATGAAAAGGCATCGAAATATTTCTTAAAACTTACTTCTTCTGTAAAAAATAATAGGCGTTACAAATATTTCTATTGGAGAGCAAAAAGCCGTGAAATGTTAACTGAAGACTGTGAGATACGAAAGTCAACTTTAAACATAACTCTTGCGGCTCGAAACCGAGTGAATAATATTTGTCCCGAAGAAGATGATGACGCTTATAGCATACTTTTAGAGGGTGCAGGTTATTATAATTTTCTTGCAAAGATACGTTTCAGAAAACATAAATTTCCTGATAAGATTGAGGTCTCAATGCCCAAGATGCCAAACGGCAAAGTCTATGAAAGGATAGAGATGCTTAAACTTTTAGGTATGAATGAAGAGGCAGCAGACGAAATAAAGATGATTTTAAAATTTATAAAGAATTCTCAAGAATTTAAATATCTGGGATACATTGCAATTGATGTAGGTGAATATAAAAGTATAATTTATTTCGCGGAAAGAAGCAGGAACATGGAGCTTCTCCCATTTGCATATCCTCTTGGTTTCTGGAATACCGTTGAGGAGGCTGCAGAAATCGAGGGAATTGACCCGTACCTTGTGGTTGCTCTAATAAGGGAGGAGAGCCGTTTTGATACAGAGGCTGTCTCAGTTGCAGGGGCAATGGGCCTTATGCAGCTCATGCCTTTTACAGCCCATAAAATTAAAGGGGAACTGGAGATAAACCTAAAAGATGATTACGAAATTTACGATGTCAGAAAAAATATATTTATGGGAACTCATTATCTGTCTTTGCTAATAGGAGAATTTAAAGAAATACATTTAGCCGTTGCAGCCTATAACGCAGGTGAGTATGCGGTCAGGGAATGGGTGCTTAATTCTAACCATGAAAGCATGGACGAATTTATTGAAGATATACCCTATCGAGAGACAAGAAGGTATGTTAAGCGTGTGTTAAGGAGTTACTGGCAGTATAGGTCGATGAATGGCTTACCCATCTTAGGGATCAGTTATCAGGGGTCAGGGATCAGAGACCAGCAGACTGACCACTGACAACTGATGCAAGGGGTTTACCCCGTTAGAAAGTTTTTCTTTTAGCAGGAATGCTTCTTAAAGGCAAGTTGGTGTGAATTTGGGTAAACTTTAAACCCGAGGTTTTCTAACGGGGTTTACTTTCCAGTCTTATTTTGATAAGTTACAACATGATGAGAGGGGGTGAGTTTTTGAAAGAGGTGCCGTTTGCAGAAAAAATAGAAGCATTTGAAGAAATAATAATAAAACTGGTTAATAAAATTAAGGCTGTTAATGACGAGAACAAGGCATTGAATATAAAGATAAAAAAGCTTCAGGAAGAGCTGCAGAACAAATCCATAAAACAGGATTCTGCGACTGTTGATAAATTAAAGGTGCAAATTGACAGATTTAATATTGAGCGCAAAACTGCAAGGGCTCAGGTAGAAGATTTAATTGAAGAGCTTGAGTCGGTGGAGCTTTGATCGGGCGGTGGCAATGCATTCCGTAGAAGTCCAGATATTAGGGCAGACTTATTCTATTAAAACAGAGGAAGACGAGGCTTATATAAAGGCTTTGGCCAAATATGTCGATGAGAAGTTAAAAGAGATATACAGTGTGGCCCCGAACGTTAATCATGTAAAGGCAGCAATTATGGCTGCCTTTGGCATAGCGGATGAGTTTTTCAAAATAAGGATGGAGCAGGAAAAACTGGATAAGATGATTGAGGGGAAAACAAAGATTTTATCCGGTTTGCTTGAAGAGCTGAGCATTGAGAAATAAGAACCAGAAACCGGAACTTTAACATTTTTATTTTTTATTCCCATTTTTTTGTTTCCCGCTTTCCTTTTTTAAAAGGTAAATAATGGAAGAAATTAACGAGTTAATACAGGAGAGAATTAAGAAACTCAGGAAACTTATAAGTGCCGGTATTGACCCTTACGGTGGTCCATTTACCGTTAAAAACAGAGTTAATGAAATACTTGAGGAATATGGAAATGTGGGCAGGGAAGACCTGGAAACAAAGAGCGAAGACTGTACTATAGCAGGGCGTATTATTGCTTTCAGGGGTTTTGGTAAGGCTGCTTTTGTGCACATCCAGGATTCTACCGGTAAGATACAGGTTTATTTCAAAAAGGACTTTATCGGAAGCGATTACGAGACACTTAAATATATTGATATTGGCGATATAGTCGGGTTAAGCGGAAAGCTGTTCCGGACGAAGACCAATGAACTTACTGTTCAGGTTAAAAGTTTTTCTTTGCTCTGTAAGTCCCTAAGGCCTTTACCCGAAAAATGGCATGGATTGAAGGATATTGAAATCCGCTACAGACAGCGATATGTTGATCTTATTGTTAACCCTCACGTAAGAGAAGTATTTTTAAAGCGTAGCAAACTAATAAAAGCAGTCAGAAGTTTTTTTGATAGTCGCGGGTTTATGGAGGTTGAAACCCCTATGATGCATCAGATTCCAGGAGGTGCAACTGCAAGGCCGTTTAAAACCCACCATAATGCCCTCGGAATTGACCTTTATCTCAGAATAGCCCCCGAGCTTTATTTAAAAAGGCTTCTTGTTGGAGGCTATGAAAGAGTTTATGAGATAAATAAGAATTTTAGAAATGAAGGGATATCAACAAAGCATAATCCTGAATTTACCATGCTGGAATTCTATATTGCCTATGTGGATTACAGGTATCTGATGGATTTTACCGAAAAACTTATTGCACATCTGTGCAAAGAGACCATAGGGGATCTTCGTGTCCCATATGGAGAAAATGCAGAAGAAATAATTGATTTTACACCACCATGGCCCCGCTTAAGCATGAGAGATGCGATGGAACAGCATGGGGTTGAGCCATCTGTATTCAAGAATACGGAAAAAGCCAGGGATTTTGCTGTTAAAAACAATATTGGTATTACCAATAAAGTTACACACGGCAAGATTCTTGACGAGATCTTTAAGGAAAAGGTTGAACCTGAACTTATCCAGCCGGTTTTTATTGTGGATTACCCTGTTGAGCTTTCTCCTCTGGCCAAGAGGAAAAAAGATAACCCCGAGCTTGTGGAGAGGTTTGAGCTGTTTATAGGTGCGAGGGAAGTGGCAAATGCCTTTTCAGAGCTTAATGATCCCGCTGATCAGAAACAGAGATTTTTAAAACAGGTTGAGGCACGGGATATGGGCGATGAGGAGGCAAATCTCATGGATGAAGATTTTATCAGGGCGCTGGAATATGGTATGCCGCCTTCTGCAGGGGAAGGAATAGGTATCGACAGACTGCTTATGCTTTTTACAAATTCTCTTTCCATTAGAGATATAATATTATTCCCGCAGTTAAAGCCGGAAAAATGAGAGAACCGCTTTTATTAATATGAGCTTTCCTTATCAACTGTTCATAGCACTCCGTTATTTCAAATCAAAAAAAAGACACCGCGGCATATCTGTTAATACATTAATGTCCATTGCAGGGATTGCCCTCGGTGTTATGGCTCTTATAACAGTGCTTTCTGTAATGGGAGGGTTTCATGAAGATCTTCAGGGGAAAATTCTTGGGGTAAATGCACATATAGTAATTTTAAATTACGGAGGAAAGATAAATGACCAACATTTATTGAGCAAAAAGATTAACAGCATTCAGGGCGTTAGACATTCTTCCCCCTTTGTTTACGGCCAGGTGATGCTTGGTTTTAAGGACAGGGCTTATGGTGTTGTTGTTAGGGGCATTGACCCTGATCTTGAGGCAGAAACAACGAATATTCTTAAGTATATTAAAGAAGGAAGTTTTGAGAATCTTAAAAAGAATAAGGCAGGGGTTCCCGGGATAATAATTGGCAGACAGCTTGCGAGGAATCTGGGCTTGTTTGCCGGTGATGAGGTTAAGGTAATTTCTCACATGGGAGAGATAGGTCCTCTTGGAATGTTACCTAAAATGAAAAAATTCAGAGTAGAAGGAATTTTTGAGGTAGGAATGTACGAATATGATTCAAGCCTTGCGCTTATTAACATCCGTGATGCTCAAAATTTTTTTAAACTTCATAACGATGTTACAGGTATTGAAGTTAAAGTTGACGAAATATATAAATCAAAAGATATTGCAATGGAAATAGAGTCTGTACTTGGACCTCCTTATTATGCCAGAGACTGGATGGATATGAACAGGAATCTTTTTTCTGCCCTTAAGCTCGAAAAATTGGTTATGTTTATAATACTCATTTTAATAGTTCTGGTTGCATCTTTTAATATTGTAAGCAGTCTGATTATGATTGTTATGGAGAAGGCAAGAGAGATTGCTATACTCATGGCAATGGGGGCTACGAGCAGGAGTGTTATGTCTATTTTTATGATTCACGGCCTTATTATCGGTATTATAGGAACAGTTATTGGCGTTGCAGGGGGTTATATGCTATGCCTGCTTTTAAAGACTTACAGGTTTATCAATCTCCCTCCAGATATTTATTATCTAAGCTATCTTCCTGTCAGAATGAGTTTGTTTGATTTTGTCGTTGTCCCATTATCGGCAATCATTATTAGTTTCCTTGCAACTATTTATCCCTCGTGGCATGCGGCAAGATTGAACCCTGTAGAACCACTGAGATATGAATGAGATAAGAAAATGCAAAATGAAAAATAAAAATTTTAAAATTATGGAATAAAGTTATATTATTATTTTATGAAATATTCATGCTGACAGGTCAGCACAAAGGAGAATGAAAATTACCCCTTCCCCTTCCCGATGCGTCGGGCGAGGGGGGCGAGGGGGTGTCAGACCCATCTGATTCGCCGAGGCGAAAAAAACAGGTTATGTTTAAATTTATTTTCAGAATAATATCCATGACAGTAATTATAATTGTAATTATTGTGGGGCTTGTTGTCTGGAGGGGCGGAGAGCCTTTTAAGTGGGCAGGTAAAAAGACAGCGGGTATAGGCAGGTCTATTGAACAGTTTGGTGCCGTGGTGGATGATTTAATTAACGGGTTTAAACGAAACAAGAAGAAGGCCTCAGAGAAATTAATAGAGCTTAAAGATACAATTGATTCGATTAAAGGAAATAAAGAGAAAGAATAACAA
>JAZFSN010000199.1:0-8092 GCA_036446195.1 Thermodesulfovibrionia bacterium
GATTAGAGGATAAAAAAGAGGATAAAGAAGATGTATAACGGGGGAAAGATAATAACAGGTCTTATTCTATTTGTTGGGTTAGCGGCATTTCCGTTCTATTATAGTATGGGGAAGCCCATTACTAAACCAGACCCAAAAATAAACACTCATGCCATCGTACATCTGGAGGAAAGGGAGTGTGTAGAGTCGAAGGAATTCATGAGAGCCAATCATATGAAACTGCTGAACGAATGGAGGGATGCTGCAGTTCGTGATGGTAAAAGGGTTTATGTAAGTACCAGTGGAAAGAAATATGAAATAAGTCTTCAGAATACGTGTATGAACTGTCATTCCAACCCGGAGAAGTTTTGTCATGAATGTCATAGCTATGCATCTGTAAAACCGTACTGCTGGCAATGCCATTTTGTTGAAGGGGAGACCAATCATGCGCATTGATAGAAGGAAATTCTTAAGGTTTGCCGGGCTCTCCACCTTGCTGGGTTTTACGGGCATATCGGTTATTAACGAATTGCTCAGGGGCGGCGCAGAAGCCGCCACGTTTACATCAAACCCGGCATCTATGTCTGCAAAAAGATGGGCAATGGTCATTGATATGAGCAAATTAAAGACAGAGGCTGATTATAAGAGGGTTATTAATGCCTGCCATAGTATTCATAATGTGCCTGAATTAGACAATAAAAAACATGAGATAAAATGGATATGGACTGAAAAACATGAGCATGTTTTCCCCGGCCAGTCAGATGAATATGTAATGGAATCCCTTAAACACCAGCCGTTTATGGTGCTCTGCAATCATTGTGCTAACCCCCCCTGTGTAAGAGTATGTCCCACAAAGGCCACATTCAAGAGAAAAGACGGGATTGTTATGATGGACTACCATCGCTGTATTGGCTGCCGTTTCTGCATGGCCGCGTGCCCGTTCGGAGCAAGAAGTTTTAACTGGAAAGCCCCGAGGCCTTTTATTAAAGATTTGAATGCAAAATTTCCAACAAGGACAAAAGGGGTTGTTGAAAAGTGCAATTTCTGCGTAGAAAGATTAGTTAGGGGTCTTAAACCGGCCTGTGTTGAAGCATCAAACGGAGCTCTTGCTTTTGGTGACCTGCAGGACCCGGGTTCAGAGGTCAGGAAGATTCTAAGTTCCCGCTACGCTATACGACGCAAACCCGAGCTTGGAACAGGCCCGAGTGTTTACTATGTAATAGGAGGAAATGACCATGCTTGAAAAGGCGCTCACTGGAAGGGGAGGATACTGGGGACTGATACTCTTTTTGATTGCAGTTATCGGGATAGGGTTTATTTTCTACCTACGGCAGTTTAGCGAAGGCCTGGGAATAACAGGTATGAGCAGGGACGTTTCATGGGGTTTTTATATAGCGCAGTTTACGTTCCTTGTCGGTGTTGCGGCCTCAGCTGTTATGCTGGTCATACCTTATTACCTGCACGACTTTAAAAAATTTGGAAAGATTGTAATCCTGGGAGAGTTTCTGGCTGTTGCCGCTACGACCATGTGCCTGCTTTTTATCTTTGTTGATCTCGGCCAGCCAAAAAGGATTTTTAATGTAATACTGTATCCGACCCTCAGTTCAATCCTGTTCTGGGATATGGTTGTTTTAAATGGGTATCTTTTACTTAACATTGTAATTGGATGGGCTACCCTTGGCGCAGACCGTAAAGGGGTTTCTCCGTCTGCATGGGTAAAGTCTCTGATATATCTTTCAATACCCTGGGCTATCAGTATCCACACAGTTACGGCATTCCTCTACGCGGGCCTTCCGGGAAGGCATTTCTGGCTGACAGCCATTCTGGCCGCCCGTTTTCTTGCCTCAGCATTTGCTTCCGGGCCGGCTTTACTTATCATTTTGTGCCTTATTGTAAGAAAGTATACTAAATTCGATCCGGGCAGGGAGGCTATACAGGCAGTGGGAAAAATTGTTACTTATGCCATGATTGCAAATGTATTTTTTCTGGGACTTGAACTCTTTACCGCATTCTACAGCCAGATACCCGGACATATGCATTCATTCGAATATCTCTATTTCGGCCTGGAAGGGCACGGAAAACTTGTCCCTTTGATGTGGACATCCAGTATCCTTGCTGTAGTATCTCTTATACTGTTGATTAACCCGAATATGCGTAAAAATGAGGGCACTCTTGTTCTGGCCTGCGTAGCTGTCTTTATTTCTCTCTGGATTGACAAGGGGTTTGGTCTGGTCATCGGCGGATTTGTGCCCAACCCGTTTGGAAGGGTAACGGAATATTTTCCAACACTGCCTGAGGTGCTGATCTCACTTGGTATATGGGCTGTCGGATTTTTAATACTCACCGTTCTTTACAAGGTTGTTGTTGCAGTTAAAGAAGAGTTGGGAGTGGCAAAAAATTAAATTCTATTTCTATTTAACCCAAATGCATTATTTGGAATAACTGATAACAGGCAGCGAATAATTTTCCTTCTACGTCTTTTTAATGAAAAGCTCCCAGATGTGTTCACCTTCAAGCCTGACCACCTCAAATTCCAGTCCAATTTTTTTGCAATATCTTGGAATTGTGTCTTCGGCAGCTGGCTGGTGATTGCAGATAATTTTCAGCACCTGACCGCTTTCAATTTTTTCAAGTGCCTTTTTGGTTGATACAAGAGTATGGGGACAGACCTGTCCAGATATATCAATGGTTTGAGCCGGAGGTAATGATTTTAAGTCAGCCACTTATATACTCACTAAACTTTAATTTGCTAATTGCATGCATTCTTGAAAGATTACCCGGGATATATCAGCAGGGGTTTAATCCATACACTCTGACCATTTTACTTCAGCTAATCCCGAAATTAAAGGATAATAGTTACAATCATACTTTGCAGCCCTTTGCTTCTAAAGTCTAAACCCAATTTATGGTTTCTTGATAAAAAGCTCCCAGTAGCCTTTATCTTCAAGCTTAACCGCCTCAAATTCCAGTCCGTTTTTTTCGCAATATTTCGGTATTGTGTCCTCAGCAGATGCAGGGGCATCACAAAGCACTTTGATCAGGCTGCCAGGTGCTGCCTTTTCTACGGCCTTTTTTGCCATAACAAGAGGATAAGGACAAACCCTTCCCATTACATCAACAGTTTGAGTGGGAGTCTGTGATTTTAAATCAGCCATTACTTTCTCCTATTTTAATATTTATTTTAAAAGAAAAGCACGTGTTTTGCAGTTTCAATTGTTTTTTTTATATCCTCAAACGGGACTATCTGTATTTTTTTATCTGCCCCCATATCTTCCGCATCCAATATCCTGTCTTCCGTAATACCAAAACGCTCGAGGTCTTCCTTGCAGACAAGGACATCCAGGTCTACAAGAAGTGCATTCTTAAGGTGCATCTCCGTGCTCGTTATGTCGTATGTGTCCATTGAGTTCTGGCCCTTAAGACAGGACAGAACTGCCTCTCCCATAAGGCAGAATGTCGGGGTAACAGTTTCTCCGTCTTCCAGCAGGATTTCTACAGTCTGGTAAGATATTGCATGTGTTATGGCAAGCTTGGAGTTTTCACTCTTGTATGGCGGCCTCTGTACTATGAAAGCTAATTTCGTATCAGCCATTCTATTCACCCCCTATGTGTAATAACCTGTCACCTGAATGGATTTTTGCAAGATACCAGTGCATGGCACTCCACTGAACGCCTTCGATGGCGTCTGTTTTCTGTATACCCCTTGCCAATGTGCATGCCTCACACGTACAAACTTCAACTCCTTTTTCCAGCAGGGCCTTAAGCGGTTTTTCGCCGGTAGAGTAATCTTTCAGGTGTTTCTGATTATTTTTTACCAGGCCGGTAGCATTTCCAGACAGCCAAATGTTGACCTTATGACCTTTTCTTAATGCCGCTTCAGACAGCTTGAATACAAAATCAGTAGACATGGAACCGATAAGTGAAGAGAAAACGCCAATTGTAAGAATAGCCATATTTAAATACCTCCAGTTATATTCTTATTATACCTGATTGAATATGTTCTTATTTATGATTACACAGATTTTGACTGCAGAAAGCCTTCATGCCTATAGCCAGGCTATTTTTTCGTAATCATTGAACATCAGGTCCACTACATCGTCATAGGTTACAACCCTGACTTTACTATCGACATCTGAACTGCTCAGGCCTCTTGTCTGAAGGTCCTCTGACAGTACGTAAAAATCAGCAGAATTTTTCAAGAGAGGAGAAGGATTTCCATTTTCCTTTAAAGATGCGTGATAAACACCATTTTGTACAAATATTATGCCGAGTTTTTCTGATTTTAACCTCTCAAGTATATCTACAGTATTTTTGTAATCACTAACAAATACAGCTAATTTCATAGGGGTTCCTCCTGAAATAGAAAATATTTGGAAGACACAGAATTCTATCTATTGTTGGCAGTTTTTGTCAAGCGGAAAATAAATATTACCAGTATTTTCTTTTCCAGAATGTCTCAACAAGACCTACCTTCCACGCACCATCCTGTTTAAACATCTTCAGTCTGGCAGGATTTTGTGATTTTTCATACAAAAGCAATATTTCTGCTTTATCTTCCTTAACAGAACCAAGTTTCCATGTACTCTGTTCCAGTGCCATGTCAGGGTCAAAATTTTCAAGATAGTTGTCCCAGTAACTGTTAAACATCTCTCCATTACTGTTAAAATCTTTTGTTATGTCTTCTTTTTTTATCTCCTCACCCATTTTTTTTGAGATTTTATGAATATCGTTGATTATTGTTTCAGTTGATTCCTCTGACAATAATTCCCACGCTGTTTTATAGTCACCCTTTTTTAAAGATATAAAGAATTTTTCTGCTGAATCAACTATTGCTTCAGTTTGAATACTGTCACCGGCTAATGCAATATACGCATCAAATATAATTATACAACCAATAAATATTATAAAGACAAAGGATAAGATACCAGGATTTCTTTTGGCTTCCATAAGTTCTATGTTTTTTGCCATTTTATGATTAACAAAAGAAAAGGGGCTAATGAGAATAGCCCCTTTCACAGACATACTATAACTTACTAAAGGTTCCTAAGTGAGTTACGGATGAGTTACTGTTGAATCGCCTCCGTCACTAGCCGAGAGAATAAAACCCACAATAGCTGCAACAACTATTACAAGAACTGCTGTTTCGCCCATTGACATCCCTGAGGCAGTCGCAGCCCCTCCAGTTAGACCTGCGAAAACAACTGAATTATCAGCAGCCATTGATTCTGTTATAACTCCGGGCAGAATGAACATGCTGATACTGAAGACGCCAATAACCAGTAAGACAAGTTTCCAGTTAACTATCTTTGCCATGATTATGTCTCCTTTGCTGTATTTATATTTGTTTAGATGTTTATATACTACATATAATTCCATTTAAAGTTTACTATGTTCACCTCTCTTTGTCAATACAGTTGCTACCGGGATAAAAGGTCAGCCGGGCAACACTGAAGATAAAGACAAAAACCCCAGTTAGAAGACCTTCTAACGGGGTAAACGCTCCCCCTTTCTGTCACTCCCGCTCCCGTTCTCCGTAGCACTGCGAAGGATGAATATCGGGAGTCCTTCCATAAGAATGATTCTCGAAGCGAGTCTCCGCGAAGAGTCGCTCCGACCGGACAGGCCGGAATGACAAGATTACAGCCGATCCCCGACAAGCGAGCCTGCCTGTCGGCAGACAGGGACAGGCATAGGACATTAGATTTACAGGAATCAATAATTATTAGTTGTTAGTTGTTAGTCGTTAATGTTACAAATAACAATTAACGAATAACGGATTACGGTCTTCCAACAGAATAATACTTAAATCCCAGAGCCCTTGTTTTCTCAGGCTCATATATGTTCCGAAGGTCAAAGAAGAATTGCCCTTTTGCAAGTTTTTTTATCCTGTTAAGGTCTAAATTCCTGAACTGGTTCCATTCAGTGACTATTACAACTGCATCTGTTCCTTTTGCAGCGTCATAAGCATCCCTGCAACAGACTATTCCGGGGAAAATCTTTTTAGCGTCTTTCATTGCTACAGGATCATGAACCCTGACTTTTGCTCCTGCTCTCAGAAATTTATCAATGATATAGAGGGAAGGGGCATCTCTCAGGTCATTGGTATTCGGCTTGAATGAAAGGCCGAGTATGCATATAGTTTTGCCTTTAAGCGGGCTCAAGGCATCCTTTATCTTTTTTACTGTTCTTTTCTTTTGAAGTTCATTTGCCTTAACAGCTGCCTCGACAATTCCAAGAGGAGTATTGCTGTTCTCTGCTATTTGAAGCAGGGCCTTTGTGTCTTTCGGAAGGCAGGAACCGCCATATCCAGGACCTGCATGCAGGAATTTTGAGCCGACTCTCTGGTCGAGCCCCATTGCCTTTGCAACAACCTGGACATCAGCGCCAATGGCTTCGCAGAGATTTGCAATCTCATTAATATACGATACCTTTGTGGCAAGAAAGGCGTTGGAAGCATATTTTATCAGTTCTGCTGTTTTTATATCAGTAATCACAAACGGTGTTTCAATAAGGTAAAGGGGCTTGTATAGGTCCTTCATTGCTGCAATTGCCCTTGCACTTGAAGCGCCGATAACTACCCTGTTTGGCCTCATGAAATCCTCTATGCCCGCACCTTCCCTGAGAAACTCGGGATTTGAGACAATATCAAAGTCTATGGTCTCTTTCAGATTTTTAGATATAATATTTCTGAGCCTTTCCCCTGTACCTACCGGAACCGTACTTTTAGTCACGATTATCTTATAACTCTTCATGTGTGCTGCTATTCCCCTTGCAACATCTTCAACATGTTTCAAATCTGCTGAACCATCTCCCCTGGGCGGCGTTCCAACTGCTATAAATATTATGAGAGAGGAATCAACAGCTCCGGCTATATTTTCTGTGAAGCGTATACGGTTTGCCCTGAGATTTCTCCGAAGCAGTTCCTTGAGCCCGGGTTCATAAAAGGGTAAAATGCCCTTTTTCATTGATGTTATCTTTTTTTTGTCATTATCCACACACGTGACATTCAGCCCAAACTCTGCAAAACATGCCCCTGTTATGAGCCCTACATAACCAGTCCCTATGACACAAATATGCATTATACCTCCTTATAATTTCATTATACTGATTACACCGATTTATTAAGATGATTGCACAGATTTTAACAACAATTGTACAGATAATCTATCTGTGTAATCCAAGCCTTTTAATCTGTGTAATCAGACATCCTTTTTTTATAGGATGTCTTAACCATTTCCCTTAATTTCAAATATTTCTTATACGTATAAACAGAATACAAACAGGCAAGTTTTATTCCATAAATGCCGTCAAGCATGCCCATCTGCAGAAAAAACATCCTGCTGAACGTGGCAACCGGCCTGAAAATAATATCAAGTATGCTTGCCCTGCGCCCTTTTTTAAAGAGCTCTCTTGCAGCCAGAGCAGAGTATTTCTGCATCCTCTCCAGATAATCATTAATGTCTTTATATGTATAATGCTCTAAAGGGTTTTTTAAATATCCTGTATCACCATTAACTTTTATAACCTCATGCACTTCCCGTGTTTCAAAAGCGCCCTTTTCACGCCTGAAGAGCCTTAATGTATAGTCAGGCCACCATCCTCCATGCTTAATCCACCTGTCCCCGAAATAATTTTTTCTCGGGACATAATAGCCATCTGCTGAAGGAGTATCTCCAAGCAAAGTACTAATTTCAACCCTAAGGCTGTCAGTAACCCGTTCATCAGCATCAAGAACAAGAACCCATGGAAGCGTAGTCATTGAAACTGCCCTGCTCTTCTGCCCTGAAAAACCTGACCATTCAAAAGAGTAAACCTTATCAGTATATTCCCTGCATATCTCCTGTGTCCTGTCAGCGCTGAACGAGTCAACAACTACAATTTCATCCGCCCATTTAACACTTTCAAGGGCATCCCTTATATTGTCTTCTTCGTTATGAGTTATTATGGCTACTGAAAGCATGATAATAAATCAAAAATCAAATATAAAAAATAAAAATTAAGGAATTGTTTATCCAAACTAATACAAATGTAATATATAAAGTTACATCACCCCCTCCCTAACCGTTCGGCTGAGCTCACGCCGAAGCCCTCCCCTCTCCTCGGCGAGTCTTCG
>JAZFSN010000200.1:0-2832 GCA_036446195.1 Thermodesulfovibrionia bacterium
CCGGAAAAAGAAAAAGAGTCTCTTTTTGCCGGTTGCAATTGTTGTTGCAATTGCATTGGTAATAGCTTCATTTCTAATCTATAAGAATTTCAAAAAGGAACCTCAAAGTCAGGCACAGGTTATTACAACGCAGAGTTCACAGCTTCCTGCTTTTCGGCATGAACTTATGAGTAAGGTATTAAGTGAGACACATGTGCAGAAATCATCACTGCCTGCCTTTCGAGATGACGCTATCAGCAAAGTATTAAATGAATCATCTTCACAGAAATAGCAGCTTTCACAGTAAACCCCGTTAGAGAACTTCATCCTCTAACGGTTTACGCTGACGGTGGCTTTCTCTAACGGGGTAAATCAACCTGCCTGTAGTAAAAGATAATTACTTAACCCAAATTGAGCGATTCTTATTCTGTCTATTCCGGCTCTTGTCCGCCTCAGGCGGATGAATCCGGAATCTTTCTTGAATAAGGATTGCGGACATTCATCCTTCGCAGTGCTACGGAGAACGGGAGCCGCAATGACAAAAACTGCCCTCTTAATGTCGCTTTACTTATGAATTCATTAATATGAGTCACCTGCGGAATGATGGGTTAAAGGTAGTTTATAATGAGGCTCGTTTTATTATTTCGAGGAGTTTGTCAGCAGTCTCTTTGTCGCGATCCTTGAGTTTGTTATAAGCATCCATAGCCTGGTCTTTATTGCCGACTTTTACATAGGTTATTCCCAGGCCGCTAATGGCATCAATATTTGCAGGATTAAGGGATAGGGCCTTATTGAATTCATCAATAGCTTCATTGAACCTGCTTAAATAAAACAAACTGTATCCACCGCCATTATGATAGTCAGACACATTTGGTGATAATTCTGCAGCCTTCTGAAAGTTCGTTATCGCCCGGGCCGGATTATCCATCTTAAGCAGCACTACCCCATACCAGCCATAAAGCTCAGGACTCTCCTGTCGTACCTTTATCTCTTTTTCTATTATTTCTAACGCCTTTTTATAATCTCCTTTATTAACCAGGCCAGATATTTTTTCTATCTGTTTCTCAATCGGCTCCAGCTTTCTTTTTTCAACTGGTTTTTGAGAAACTTTTTCAGTTACCCTGGATTCAGCTTTCTCGGGCTCAGGTTCTTTTTTCTCAACACCTGGTTTTACTTCTTTTACTGCTTCCTTTACCGATGGATCCTCAGCTAATCCCGGGGGCCTATATAATTTAATCATTCTTTTCTCTATGAAATAGCTCTTCATTGTAATAGCAGCAGCTACATGGCGCTTAACTACCGGGAGCGCTTTTTTTGCCTCAGCATTATCCTTGAATTTACCGAGTCTTACAGAATAATATTTTCCTATCTTTTCTACCCTTAAATAATCAATATTCTCTTCTTTTAACCCCTGTTTTAACAGGTCAAACTGCTTCTCGGCAGGCTCAAGCTCAAGAAAACTCCCTATCTGGATGGTATAAGCTGACTCCTGGGCATAAGAATTGCCTGGCAAACACAATAAAAAAACAAAAACAGTCAAAAAAATCATTAAATATGAAATAATATTTCGCAAACTAAAACCTCCTCGTATAATTCTATTTAAAACAATATTAGATGTTTTTGTCAACTTTATGAACTGTGCAAAAAAAGGAATTTTTTTGTTGATTTTTTTATTTTTTAAATGTTATCATGTTATATATTTTATTTCCGTAAAAAAGTTTCCGGTGGCTATACCGGAGGGGCCACACCCGTCCCCATTCCGAACACGGAAGTTAAGCCCTCCAGGGCCGATGATACTTGGGCTGCGAGGCCCTGGGAAAGTAGGTCGCTGCCGGTTTAAATTTAAAAAAGGCCCGGCAAACCATACCGGGTCTTTTTTATTTCAAGAGACCTCAGGAAATCCGCCTTAGTATTTACCCCATTAGAAGGGCGAAGATCTTCTAATGGGGTTTACATATAACCATATAAAATTTTTAAATTTCAAAATATGCTGCTTGACATGTAATAATATGCTGATTTACCATATCGTACTTTACGAGGATGCTGCCTGAATGCCCCGCTCTGTGAGCGGGGATGAAAGGTAGCTATATAAATAAAAATAATTATTCCTTGCTCGGAAGCCCCGCCTTGTAGGCGGGGAGCTTCACTTGAGTTCCGGAGAAAATGTATGCCTGAAGCTCCTTTATTTTTCCATATAAGCGGGATTCCGCATTATGTGACTTATTCATGGGTTGCCATGATAATATTATTGTCTGTAGCCATCATTGTAAGGTCATCTCTTAAGCTGGTGCCCACAGGAGTACAGAATGTTGTAGAGGTAGTTGTAGAATACATTCTTGACCTTTCCGAGAAAAATATAGGACATATGGGACGCTACTTCTTTCCTCTTATTGCAACTATTTTCACATATATCCTCGTCTGTAATTTTCTTGGATTAATCCCTGGATTTGACGCGCCTACTGGTAATCTGAACACAACAGCGTCAATAGCAATACCGGTATTTCTCGCCACCCATTATTATGGAATTAAAATTCATAAACTGGGGTATCTTAAGCACTTTCTTGGTCCAATACGTTCATTTATTGCCCTTCCCTTAATGATTCTTATATTTTTTATAGAGCTCATAGGTCATATTGCAAGACCGCTAACTCTGTCTGTAAGATTATTCGGCAATATGATGGCAAAGCATATACTTCTTGGTATCCTTGCAATACTGGCGCCATGGTTTGTACCGATTTTTATTCTTGTTCTTGGTACTCTCGTAGGCGTAGTTCAGGCTCTGGTTTTTGCTCTTTTAACTGCATTATATCTGGCCGGTGCAGTTGAAGAGGCGCATTAGAATGACAAGCGAAC
>JAZFSN010000201.1:0-7335 GCA_036446195.1 Thermodesulfovibrionia bacterium
TGTGTGGAAGGCAATGAAATCAGCTGTTTCTATTGGTAAGGGAATGAAGATATTGAATTTTTAATCCCGATCCTGCATCCTGTATCATGCATCTTTTGTAGATACACGTATTACTGTCTTAACGTTTCCTCTCGGGTTGAAATCTCCGATTACTTCGAGGTGGCGTGGCTTAAGTAGTTTTTTGAGGGTGTCAAATATTTTATTAGTTACGGCCTCATGGGATAAACATTGATTTCTAAATTTATTTAGATAGAGTTTTAGAGACTTAAGTTCAACAATATACTTGTCAGGTATGTAATTGATTTTTATGGTTGCAAAATCAGGATAACCTGAACGCGGGCATAAACAGGTAAACTCGGAAAAATTTATCTCAATGTTATAGTCCTTGCCTTTGGAGGGATTGGGCCATTTTTCGAGCTTAGCCTTTGAAATTGCCTTTTGACCGTATTTCATGAATTTTTTGCCACAGACTTTCACTGACTAAAAGACTCTCGTTATACTTGCCACAGACTTTTTTAAAACTCTTATATTGTATATTTATCTGTGCAAATCGGTGGCTATTAAGTCTGTGTTTGTCAGTGGCTAATTTTTTAGTTTTGTTCTGTTTTCTCTAAAAATAATGTCTGTGTCGGGTATGCAAATTCAATCCCGCGTTTTTCAAACTCTTCCTTAATTGTTAAGTTAATCTCCTGCTGAATATCCATATATTTATTATAGTCCCTGCTTAATACATTATAAACAACCTCAAAGACAAGACTAAAATCCCCGTATGAGGAAAAGTGGGCCCGGTCAAAGACCGCATCATTAATATTTTTAATAGTATTTGTGATTATTATAGGGATCTCTTTTACCTGTTTGAGAGAGGTTTGGTAGGTAACACCAAGCTTAAAGACTACACGGCGCCTCTCCATTCTCTTATAGTTTCTCAAACGCGAATTAGTAAGGTCAGTATTGGAAAATACTAATAGTTCTCCGCCCAAACTGCGCACTCTTGTGGTTTTGATGCCTATATGCTCGATGGTTCCTAAATAATCATCAATAATGATAAAATCTCCAACCTCAAACGGACGATCAAAAAATATAGTAAAGTAGCTGAACAGATCTCCCAGGATTGCCTGGGCTGCCAGGGCAACTGCTATACCGCCGATACCCAAACCAGCAATCACAGTAGCAATTTTAAAGCCTAAATTATCTAAGAGAAAGGTAATACCAATGCCCCAGATAATTACCTTTAGTACCCTTAGTATTGGAGTAATTGTTTTGATATTTTGTATCCTGGTTGCATCTTTGTCTTTCTTTGACCAATAACTCTCAAACACGTAAGTGATTATTGAAACTAAAAAGCGAATGCCAAAAAAGGTTAAAAGAATTACCCCTAAGACATCAATAACTTTGCTTATGCCGAGATTAAGCGTTAAACTGCGAGCAGATATATAGAAAATACCGAAATAAAGGAGGGGGAGCAATGTCTTCTGAACGATATCAATCAAAAAATCATCAATAGTTGTAGCCGTTTTTTCTGCCCATGTCTTAAGGCGTTTTAAAACGACACTTTTAAATATCCGGATAACAAGAATACCGACAATGAAGATTGAAAGAAAAATCAGATAATCCAAGATTGTGTTCTGAAGAAATGATATCTGTAGAATATCTTTCATATTAACCTCCCGGTATGATGTTCATTATAACTGATGATTCCGACTTATGAGAACGATTGCTCGCGTTGCTTCCGTCAATTTTTTTATCTGAATCAAGATTGTCGAAGCTGTAGGGTCTGACTTCCTTTTTATAGGATGTCTTTTTGTGAGTTATACTATCAAAGCCCATATCCCCTGTCAATAATCACTTTAAAACAAACAGGATATCCGGTATTTAACTGGCAACTAGTGCGGGATTAAAGGACGGTCTTTCCTTCTGCACGGCTTGTTATTTCTTCTAAAAATTGTTTAAATTAAAACCATGGCTGTTCTCGATATAAAAAAATATCCTGAAAAGATATTGATAGAAAAAACCGCACCTGTTACAAAATTTAACGCTGAACTCCAGAAGCTCATTGATGACATGACAGAGACTATGTATGCAGCTCTGGGTCTTGGTCTTGCAGCCAATCAGGTTGGGGTCTCAAAGCAGGTTGTGGTAATTGATGTAAGCATTAAGGAAGAGCAAGCACACTTAATTGTTCTTATAAATCCTGAGATAGTTTGTTCTGAAGGGGAGTCAGAATTGGAAGAAGGCTGTCTCAGCCTTTCGGGGTATACCACGGTTCTGAAGAGAGAAGAAAGAGTTGTGGTGAAAGGTCTTGACAGAAACGGGAAACCTGTGGAGATTGAAGGCAGGGGGTTTCTGGCAAGGGCGCTTCAGCATGAGATAGACCATCTTAATGGCGTTTTGATAATTGACAGGATAGGGCGCGTTAAAAAGGAATTTTTTAAAAAGCGCTATTCAAGAGAAATAGAAAGTAAAAAACCTGAAAGAATCATAGATGATCACAGATAAAAATACAGATTCTTTGAAAGTAGCGAGTAGAGAGAAAAACCTCGTTACTTTCTACTCTTTATTCACTACTCTGTTTATAATCTGTGATAATCTGTAAGTAATCTGTGATAATCTGTGTTTTATTATGATAAGACTTGTCTTTTTTGGCACTCCTGGATTTTCTTTGCCTTCTTTAAATGCTCTGCTGGGCTCGAAGCATGAAGTGCTTGCTGTTGTAACACAGCCTGACAGGAAAAGCGGCAGAGGGGGGCAAATAGTGTTCAGTCCGGTTAAGCTCCGGGCGCAAAAAGCAGGGCTTGAAATATTCCAGCCCAATAAAGCAGGAGACAATCTTTTTATCAGCAATCTGCGGTCTCTGAAACCCTCAGTGATTGTTGTTGTTGCATACGGTCAAATCCTGCCGCCTGAAATAATTTATTTACCAGAGTTTGGGTGTATCAATGTCCATGCCTCCCTTCTTCCGAAATATCGCGGCGCCGCGCCAATAAACTGGGCTATAATTAGCGGTGAGGGCGTGACTGGTGTAAACACGATGCTTATGGATGAAGGAATAGATACGGGGCAGGTGTTACTTCAGCAGGAAACAGAGATAAGACCGGATGACACGGCAGGAAGCCTTTCTCAGAGGCTTTCTGAGGTTGGAGCCGGTATTTTAATAGAGACTCTTAAAAGGATGGAAAATGGAAGCTTAAAACCCGTGCCCCAGACCGGCGAAGCTTCATATGCCAGGGTTTTAAAAAAGGCTGACGGGCTTATAAACTGGTCCAAATCAGCAGGAGAACTTTGTAATTTTATAAGGGGTGTGAATCCCTGGCCCGGCGCCTATAGTTTTCTCAATGGCGAAAGGGTTAAGATATCAAGAGCTGTACCTGTAGATGAAAGAGGAGGGGCAGGCCTGATAAGTAAAATAACCGCAGATGTGCTGCTTGTAGGCACGGGCAAGGGAATGCTGTCAATACTTGAGATTCAGCCGTCCGGGAAACCGGTTATGACGGTCAGGGCATTTTTGCAGGGAAGAAGGTTAAAAGAGGGGATGAAGTTTAATGAGAAACCAGTGGATTAGGGGCTTATTTTTCAAGCTCGGTTATCCCCTGATGCTTATATTCGGGTGGATATTCAGGATTAAGAAAGACAGGCTGCAGAGGATTGTTATAGATATAAATAACAGTCTTGTTCGCCGTTTCAGGGGAATTTCTGCAAAGAGACTCCTGCTTTTGCTTCCGCACTGTCTACAGCTCAGTGAGTGCAGGCTAAAGATTACTCATGATGTTTATAACTGTGAAGGGTGCGGTAAATGCGGAATAAAGGATTTCACGCAAATGGCAAAGGACCTTGGCCTTGATCTGTTTATTGCTACAGGCGGGACCATAGCCAGAAGAATTGTAGTTGATACGAATCCCGAGGCAATTGTAGCTGTTGCATGCGAGCGTGATCTTTCAATCGGGATTGTAGATACATACCCCCTGCCGATTTTAGGTATTATAAACGAAAGACCTTTTGGCCCTTGTTTTAACACCCGTGTGAATATTGACAAGGTAAATGATGCACTCAATTTTTTTGCCGGCGGTAAAGGATGACCTCTTAAAATTATGATTTGGATGTTTCAGTTTGAGCAATGCTAAAAAACAGCTTCAGGTTAATGCTTTATTTTCTCGGTTTTGCCGTTCTTGGAGGCATTGCCGTATTCCTGTTTTTTAGACTGGTTAATTTTGACAGGACTATTGAGGTGCCCTCACTTATAGGAAAAAGCATTCCGGATGCAGAGGGATTTTTAAAGGACAAAGGATTTTCTCTTAAAATAGAAGGTGAAGGTTATGATCTGGAAATACCCCGGGATTACATTATAAGGCAGGATATAAAACAGGGGGAAAAGGTTGAAAGCGGCACCGTCATTAAAGTATTTGTCAGCAAGGGAAAGGCGATGTTTACAATCCCTTATTTTGAAGGAATGGATATTAATGACGTTGAACTTACAGTAAAAAGGTCAGGAATTGAAATAGGAAAGATTACCATGGTGCGTTCTGATACAGTGGAAAAAGACAGGGTTATTACTCAGAGACCCCTGCCCGGTTATTTCAGTGATAATAAAGTAAACCTCGTTGTAAGTCTGGGCCTGTACGATGTATCCTATAGATGCCCGTTATTTGTTGACATGACGATAATTGAGGCGAGAAAAACGGCAAAGGCGCTTGGACTTAAACTTGTAGAGCAGAAAAGAGGCAGAGTAGTAGTCCTTCAAAAACCAGAGGCAGGAACTATAGTAAAAAAAGGTGATTCAATAGAGATCACCCTCGGCAGGAGCTGGGGACTGTGGTTTTAAGGGCAATCAGGATTGCCCTGATTTTACAGATTAAAAGATAGATTACACAGATGAGAAAAAAGTAGAAAGTAGCAAGTATAATGAATATTATACTAGGGGGTTCATGGTAAAGATAGCACCGTCTATTCTGTCAGCGGATTTTTCCAGACTCGGGGAAGAAATAAGAGAGGCTGAAAAGACCGGAGTTGATTTAATCCATATTGATGTTATGGACGGTCATTTCGTGCCAAATATAACAATAGGCTCCCCTGTTGTTAAAGCCATAAGGAAAATTACCGGACTTACGCTTGATGTTCATCTCATGATAGAAGAGCCTGACAGGCATATAGATGCTTTTGTAGAGGCTGGTTCTGACATAATAACTGTTCATATTGAGGCATCTACGCATCTTAACAGGAGTATTTGCTATATAAAAGACAGCGGGGTAAAGGCTGGGGTCTCTCTTAATCCTGCAACTCCCCTTGGCAGTCTTGATTTTATACTCTCTGAGGCAGATATGGTTCTTTTGATGTCAGTTAATCCCGGCTTTGGGGGCCAGGAGTTTATACCGTCGGTCATGGACAAGATTAAAATGCTTAAAGAAATGATTCAGCGTAAAGGCTGCAGAGCTGAGATAGAAGTGGACGGTGGAGTAAATGTGAAAAATGCAGGAGATGTTGTAAAGGCGGGCGCAGATATTATAGTGATGGGGAATGCTTTTTTCAATTCAGAAGATTATGCAGATGTGGTAAGGGCTGTCAGGGAAAAATGTCGTTAAGCCCTTATGAAAACCCCGGCATAAGTCTGCTTTTTCCAGTGTTATGAGCAATTCAAGTGAAGAGTTTTTTAAAAATGCGGAAAAAAACAGGTTATCAGCTGAATATAAGACAGCGATTGAGTTATACAAAAAGGCGCTCAGGTCTTTTAAACAAAAGGGTGATGTCAAGGGCGTTCTTGACTGTTTTCTTGCCATTGCCGATACATTAAGGGCAAAGGGCGATTTCATAAAGGCGCAGACCTGCTATGAAAAAGGGCTTAATCTTTCAGAGGCTATTGATGACAGGGACTCAGAGGCTGATGCGTTGGCAGGAATTGGCCTGTGCCTGAGAGCGCGCGGCATATGGAAAGAAGCTTTCTTGCAAATTAACCGTGCGCTCAGGATTTACAGGTCCCGCAGCGATAATTATGGAGAGGCTTTCTCTCTCTGGGCAAAGGCAGGCACCTTCAGGATAAAAGGTGACATAAAAGGAGCAATCCGTACATTTCACCTTGCCCGTAGAAAATTCAAGGGCATTCAGGACAAAGCCGGGTTCAGTTATGCCTGCTGCGGGCTTGGGGGGTGTTCAAGGATTGCCGGGAAATTCAGGGTTTCCGGGAAATATTACAGGGAAGCAAACAAAAACTTTAAAGAACTAAATGACCTCTTTGGACTTGCGTATTCCTTCTGTGGAATTGGAAATGCAAAAAGGATGCTCAGGGATTATAAAGAGGCGCTGTTATTTTTTGACAAGGCGGCAACCATATATAAAAAAATTGGCGATGAAGTCAGTTATGCCTATACGCTTTGGGGTATAGGCACTACTTATAAGATGATTGGCAATTTAAAACGGGCAGGACAGAAGTTCAGAGAGTCTGGCGCAATGTTCGGGAAAACCAGGGACCCAAGAGGTAGCATATACAGTATGCTCGGCATTGGAGAACTTAATTATTTAGCCGGAGATAAAGAAGGCGCCAAAAGGTTGTTTTTAAGGTCTGCAGGTCTTGCAGACAGTTATAAGTTCAAAGTTGAAAAAGGATACGCGAAGGAATTACTCAGGGCCTTTAAATATGGAAAAGGATTTCCTTTAAACCTGCCTTAATATTATATTCGCAGCCAGGGCTTTATTATCCGGCCGCTGTATGCGATATTACGTCTCACATACAGTAATATGCCTGATTTCGAAATTCCTGTATTCCTTGAAATAAAGCAGGCTATTTGTTAGTATGAATGAGATTGAAATGAATTTGAAATGAATGCGACAGATGACAGTCCCGGTCAAATAAAATTAGATAAAGCAAAGATATTAAACAGGGTGGTAGCCAAGGCTGTAGACTTTATAATCATAGGTGCTTTGCTTGAGATAATCCCCGGGGCAGGTTATTATGCGGGGCTTGCTTACCTCTTGATGGGAGACGGGCTGTTCGGAGGCAGGAGCATAGGAAAAAGGCTTATAAGGCTCAGGGTTGTTCTTTATGAAACAGGAGACATTGGCAGTTACAAAGAGTCAATAATAAGAAATTTTCCTTTTGCTGCCGGCTATATTTTAATGGCAATACCACTGATAGGTTTTATCTTTCCATTGATTATTTTCTTTTTTGAAGGCCTTCTGATGATAGGCAATGACAGGGGAATGAGGTTCGGGGACGAGCTTGTAAAGACCCAGGTAATCGAAGAAAACACGGCAATATCTTTAAAAAATAAAAGTTAAGATATGAAGTCTATTTGTTAATTTAAGTAAATGAGTCTCTTGCAAAAGTATCGAGAGAATCGCTATTGTTGT
>JAZFSN010000202.1:0-3552 GCA_036446195.1 Thermodesulfovibrionia bacterium
TCCACTCGGCCACTCCTCCAATTTTTCCTTAAGTAAGACTCCCAACTTTTAACTTTTAACTATCTTCTCTATCCCCATATATGGCCTCAGAACATCCGGTATTATAACAGAGCCGTCTTCAAGCTGAAAATTTTCCAGTATTGCTGCAAATGTTCGACCGATAGCCAGTCCTGAACCATTTAAGGTATGGACAAATTCCGTGCCTTTTCCCCCTGTACGCTTAAATCTGATATCAGCTCTTCGTGCCTGAAAATCCTCAAAATTGGAGCAGGAAGATACCTCCCTGTATTTTCTTTGAGCAGGAAACCAGATTTCAATATCATATGTCTTTGCGGCAGCGAATCCTAAATCCCCTGTGCAAAGAGAGACAACACGGTAAGAAAGCCCCAGTCTTTTCAAGACCTCTTCTGCATTCTCTGTAAGGGACTCAAGCTCATTATATGAGTCTTCAGGCTTTACAAATTTTACAAGCTCTACTTTATTGAACTGGTGTTGTCTTATAAGTCCTCTAGTGTCTTTGCCGTATGAGCCTGCCTCACGCCTGAAACACGGGGTGTATGCAGCATAATAAATCGGCAGCTGCTCTTCTTTGAGAATTTCCTTTCTGTGGATATTTGTAACAGGCACCTCTGCTGTTGGAATTAAATAAAAATTTCTGTCGTTGTTTTCTATTTTAAAAAGGTCATCTTCAAATTTCGGAAGCTGGCCTGTGCCTGTCATAGCCTCTTTGTTTACTATAATTGGAGGAAATACCTCAGTATATCCGAATTTATTTGTATGCAGGTCAAGCATAAAGTTTATTAATGCTCTGTCCAGCCTTGCCCCATGGCCTTTGTACAAGGCAAACCTTGCCCCTGTAATCTTTCCAGCGACTTCAAAATCAAGTATTCCGAGATTCTCGCCTGTCTCCCAGTGATTTTTGGGGCTAAAGGGAAACTCAGGTATTTCACCGTGTGTTCTTATCTCAGCGTTTTCTGACTCATCTTTTCCTACAGGAACGGATTTGTGAGGGATATTGGGGATTAATAACAGTTCCTGTACAGCCTGGTTTTCTAATTCCCTCAGGGATCGTTCTTGTTCAGCTATCTCATCTGAAATTTTCTTAGCGCTTTCTAAAATGGTTGAGGCGTCCTTACCTTCTTTTTTGAGCTTGCCTATTCCTTCGGACAGCTTGTTTCTTTTTTCTCTCTTTTCCTCCACAATCTTAAGGTGGTTCCTTCTATCATTCTCTATTTTCAGTAAATTATCGAGGATTTTAGTATCTTCCCCTCTTTTTTTCAGGGCATCTGCAACCGTGTCAGTTTTTTCTCTTACAAGTTTTATATCTATCATTAATTCCTCTCTTTTTTAGCCTGGCTTGTCTCGCAGAGCTAAAAAACTGGTGATATAAAATATAGTGTTCCCTATTTTACCTAAAAATTGAGAGAAAAGTAAGATTAGATTAAGAATGCTTTCTGATAAATAACCATAGTTCTATGGAGTTCGGAACTCTCTTGGCAAAAAAACCAGACAGCCTTACCTTTTGAACCAATGAGCTGTTATAATTTCATATCTGATGGCTACTAAATGGGATGAAAAAAGGTCTGACTGGTACTGCAGGGCTATTGATAACAGCGATTATCCCAAAAAGGCAGTGACTGCCCTGCGTCCGCTGTTAAGAACATGCGACAGTGTTATTGACATTGGTGCAGGCTGCGGGGCATTGTCAGTTCCTGTAGCCGGATTAGTTAAAAGAGTTACAGCCATCGAGCCCTCAATATGGATGTATAACCTGCTTTTGAAAAGGGCAAAAGAGGCAGGGGTTAAAAACATAAGAGCATACAATACAGGGTGGAAGGGGGCTGGATTAGAGGGGAATTTACACTCAAGGCTAAAACCTCATGATATGATAATCTGTGCAAATCTTCCTCATGAAGTTGTTTGCAATGTAAATTTCCTTCGTTTCATTACAGACAAGGCTAAAAAATTTGTAGTCTATATGCAAAGCGCCGGGGAGTGGAACAGATTCTACTACAAGGACCTTTACCCGATTTTGTTCAGAAGAAAATATATTTGTGAGGGTGATTATGTTAAAACATATACATTTTTACATCAGCACGGGATTTTTGCAAATATAAAAATTTCTGATTATTACCTTGACCAGCCTTTTGAAGATTTCAATGATGCCCTTGCTTTCTGGCGGCACAGGTTGAAGAAAAAACTCTCATCCGGGAAAGAAAGAATACTTGCTGATTTTCTGAGGAAAAAGCTGATTCGTTCGAGACATCGTAATACCTTAATTGCACCCTTTGGCTTAAGGAGGGTAGCATTTATGTGGTGGAAGCCGTGATAATCCACAGAACCGTAATAAAAGAGTTCCTCATAAATTTTCTGGTCGTAATCTCATTTCTTTCATTTGTGCTATTTATGGAAAAATTTGTCAGGCTGACCAGGCTTATTATGGGCAGGGGAGTTGAGTTTATAGATATTGTCAAGATATTTTTATTTCTTCAGCCTTCTATCCTTCTACTTGCAATACCCATGGCAATCCTAATAGCAGTGTTTCTGACCTATGGCAGGATGTCAACGGATAATGAAATAATTGTCCTGAAAGGGAGCGGTATGAGTTTTTGGTCTATATCCAAACCTGCAATAATCCTCTCATTTGCGGGTTTTTTAATACTTTGTTTTATAAGTATCTATCTTATGCCCACAAGCATACGCGCGTTTAAAAAAACTGTGTATGAAACAATTGCAAAAAAGGCCTCTGTGGCGATTGAAGCAGAGGTGTTTTCAACGGTATTCAAAGGCACGGTTATTTTTGTCAAGGAACTGCTGCCCGATGATAGATTTAAAGGGATTTTTATTTACAAGGAGGGCGATACCAAAGAGCCCTTAGTTATAGTGGCAGAGGAAGGAGCAATAAACTCTGACCCTGAAGAGGGGTTAATAAATCTGAGCATGCGCAACGGGACAATACACACATTCGGAAAAACAAGTTCGTCAGAAGCTACCTTTTTAAAATATGATTTTGTGCTGACATCGATTATAGAGCCCCAGAAGGAGCTAAAACCAAATGAAATGGGAATCATAGACCTGTGGAATGGCAGAAAGAGCAGTGTATTGTGGACGGTGGAGTTAAACCGCCGGTTAGCGATTCCATTTGCGTGTCTGATTTTTGGTTTTCTCGGTCCTGCACTCTCCACAAGAATCGGGAAGACAGGACGTCTTGGCGGGTTTTCCGTCAGCTTAACCATTCTAATACTTTACTATTTCATACTTATTGTGGGTGAAGGCCTTGCAAAGGCTGGAAAACTGCCTCCATTTTGGGGAGGTTGGATACCTAATATACTTTTTGGCGTGATAGCAATAGTTTTTTTCTATATTGCTTCTCGAGACAGGCCTGTTTTAAGGAAAAAGTTAAGAGTTAAAAGTTAAAAACCATGAGGATTTTGCTGCGGTATTTTTTAAAAGATTTTTTTAAGTTCTTTATCATCTGTCTTGCGGGTATGACATCAATTTTGCTGGTTGCAGAGTTTTTTGATAAAGTTGACGAATTTTATGCTAAAAAAA
>JAZFSN010000203.1:0-2045 GCA_036446195.1 Thermodesulfovibrionia bacterium
AGATTTGTGTCCCTCTTAAGGGCATTGAATATCAGCCGTCCTGTCTTCCCGGCGCCGAGAATAAGCACCTTGCTCTTCAGTAATCCGGAACGCATTAAAAGCTTCTTGGTATTGATTCTTACAAACGGTAAAACCGGAAAAGAGATAATACCCATTAAGACAATCACGGTTCTTGACACCTGTTCTCCAATCTTGCCGAGGTACAAAATACTGAAGACCCCCACAGTTGAGAAGAAACAGACCTTCCACAATACCTTAATTTCATCCCAGAAGGAAAATCTCTTTGTATACAGCCCTTCATAAACAAAAAATAAAAGCCAGACAGGCAAAACCCACAAGAAAGCTGTAACGCCTTTAGCAGGGAACTCGGGGAACTGTAGAAAATAGGGCAATATGTTTTTTCTTAAAAATATTGCGCCCTGCAGGGTAATAAAGACCATTGCAACATCTATTAAAAAGAGCAGAAAAGTTCCTAATGTTTTTTTTCTCATACCGTTTAATTTCATAAATTTTACACCATGAGGTCTCTGTCGCACTGCCTTTTTAAGTCCCCTTCCCCTTGTCGAAGCAACCTCGGAATCAAGACGTAACGACCTTCGGTCGAATCGACTAAACTCCGACCCGCCTCGGGGGGGAGGAAGGTTAGAGTCTTACGGGGGTGGGGGTCTTATGATTTATCACCCTCCCCTTTATCCCCTCCCCTCAAGGGAGGGGAATTTTTAGACGCACTGCTCTGTCCACTTAAAATAAAACCTGAAAATAGGGTCTTCAGCCCGATAAAAATCGATTCAAAATCTTAGCGATATTGTAGTGATTATACGGCAATAGGTCAAATATGATGAAGAAAGAGAAACGGTGCTATGATAAACGATCTACAAGGGCTCCCAGAACCTCGCCTGCATTCTCTCTGAAAACCACCGCGGCTAAATGATCCCATTGTGTCTCTGTGTGATTGATAAAAATCAGCCTGGCACTGGCATTATAAGCCTCCCGGGGAATTGATGCAGCCGGCTCAACCTGCAGGGATGAACCAATCATTAAAAGCACTGAGCAATTCCTTACGCATTCGTATGCCCTATGCATTTCGTGCTCAGGCATGGGCTGGCCAAAAGAGACAGTTGCAGGTTTTACAAGACCATTGCAATGTTCGCACTTTGGGTCAATTTCTCCTTTCTCAAGTCTCACCTGAATTTTTTCAATAGGCCATGATTTTCTGCAATTGAGACATATTGCCTTCCGGTTAGTTCCGTGAAGCTCAATAACAATATCCTGAGAACTCCCTGCATCCTGATGTAAGCCGTCAATATTCTGGGTTATAATACATCTCAACTTTCCTGTTCGCTCTATTTGAGCAAGTGCCTTATGTGCCATATTAGGTCTGGCGCCTCTCATCTCCCTGAACAGCTCTTTTTTCATGCTCCAGTATTCCACACGTGATTCATGACTGGATAAAAATTCCTGATAGGTCACTATCCTGTAACGGTCCCATACACCTCCGGGACTGCGGAAATCAGAAATACCTGATTCAGTTGATATGCCTGCGCCTGTAAATGCAGTCACAATCTCCGCTTCCCTGAGAAGCCTTAATGCACTGTCCAACTTAATATCAAACTCATCCATAATTTTTACCCCGTTAGAAAAAGCCCCGTGGCTTGCCACAAGCCTGCCTCTACGTAACGGCAGACAGGCTTTCCCGTTAGAAGGGTGACAGTCTTCTAACGGAGTAAACAATAAAAACCGTTATTTGTTATACGTTATTCGTTATACGTTATTCGTTATTTGATAAATACTAATAGTGTGTTATGTTTTTTTTAGTCCGTATAACGTATAACATATAACTAATAACGAATCTCTTTCAAACAACCTTTGATATTAACCTGTTCTCTATCTCTGCCGGTGAAATTCTGCCCTTATCTGCCATGTCACGGAGTATTTTTATATAGCCTCCGGCCTTTTTATATCCTTGTATCTTTGCCTTCTCAATAAGAGGCCATCTGCGAGTAATCAGGAACTCATCGTATGCCTTTGCCATGTCCGGGAAAATG
>JAZFSN010000204.1:0-9377 GCA_036446195.1 Thermodesulfovibrionia bacterium
CTCGTAAAAATCCCCTTTGTAAAAAACTTATAACTAATTGATTCACGCACAAATAATGTCCGCTTTTTTGTCATTCCCGAAACCTGCCCTCGAATTTCGTAATCGGGGGGTCTTAATCGGGAATCCATGTTTATTATATTAATATTATGGCTCCCCGCCTGCTCGGGGACGACGTCTGGATTCCCCGATCAAGCCTGCCTGCCGGCAGGCAGGTCGTGGAATGACAGCACTATCAGTAAATAGGCCATTATTATTACGACTATCAATAAGTGGCAAAAAAATATTGAAATAAAGCGGTTAGTTATGATAGGCTACTGCTACCTGTAGTTGGGCAGCGGTTCATATTTTTTGCCTGCTACGAAAAAAATACACACGCTCGTCTAATCTTCTCTCTTCAGGTGTCCCGAAATATTTCGGGATTAAGGGGGAAAGGGCGGAGGTAAAACCAAGGAGAAATTTATGGCAGTAACAATGAAAGAACTTCTGGAGGCAGGTGTTCACTTTGGACACCAGATGAAGCGCTGGAATCCGAAAATGAAGAAATACATATTCGGAGAGCGTAACGGCATCTATATCGTTGATCTTCAGAAGACGGCCAGGATGCTTGATGATGCATATAATTTTATTAGAGATACTGCCAGCAGGGGCGAATCTGTTCTTTTTGTAGGCACAAAAAGGCAGGCGCAGGATGTAATTATCCAGGAGGCTAAGAGGGCGCAGTCTTATTTTGTAAATCAGCGCTGGCTCGGTGGTATACTTACAAATTTTAAAACAATCAAACTAAGCATAGAGAAATTAAAAAAGATTGAAAAAATGAAGGAAGATGGCACTTATAGTCTTCTGTCCAAAAAAGAGGTGGTCAAGTTTGAGGTTGAGAGGATGCGTCTGGAAAAGAACCTTGGCGGGATAAAAGAGATGGATAAGCTTCCTGGTGCTGTTTTTGTTGTTGACCCTAAAAAAGAGTATATAGCAGTTGCCGAGACCGTAAAGCTTTCAATTCCGGTAGTTGCCATTGTTGACACAAACTGTGACCCTGATGAAATAGACTATATAATTCCCGGTAATGACGATGCAATAAGGGCAATAAAGCTAATATCTTCTAAAATTGCTGATGCAGTTCTGGAGGGCAGGGGCATCTTTGAAAAGGCTCTTCAGGAGGCCGCTGAAAAAGAGGCTGCAGAGGAAAAGATAGCAGAGGAAGAAAAAGAAGATATTAAAGAAGATATTAAAGAAGAGATTAAAAAAGAAGATATTAAAGAGGAAGTAACAAAATGAATCCCGTTAGACCTATATGGTTTTATGCCTATGTATCAAAAAGTAAGAGCAAAGGTAATTCCTACACCTTAGAGATAGGTTTTCAAGGAGGTCTAACGGGATGAATATAACCGCAGATATTGTAAAACAACTGCGAGAGCAGACAGGCGCAGGTCTTATGGATTGTAAAAGGGCACTTTCAGAGACAGAAGGCAATATTGACAAGGCAAAAGATATACTGAGGCAAAAAGGCTTTGCAACGGCCTCTAAAAAAACTGGCAGAGAGGCTTCAGAAGGGATGATTGGCTCGTATATTCACATGGATAAGATAGGGGTTCTTGTAGAGATAAACTGTGAAACAGATTTTGTTGCAAAGACAGATGAGTTCAGGGGGGTTGTTAAGGATATTGCCATGCATGTTGCTGCTGCAAGTCCCGCCTATTTAAAAAGAGAAAATATACCTTCTGATGTTATAGATAAAGAAAAGGAAATTTATGCCTCTCAAATCAAGGGTAAGCCATCCCACGTTATAGAGAAAATCTTACAGGGAAAACTTGAAAAATTCTATACGGATAATTGCTTGATGGATCAGCTTTTTGTAAAGGACCCCAAGCAGAAGAAAAAGATTAAGGATTTGGTTATGGAGAAGATAACCAAGTTTGGAGAGAATATTGTAATTAAGCGCTTTGTCAGGTTTCAGCTCGGGGAGAAAGTCGGCTCATAGGCATATATGAAAATTAAAAAACCAAGATTCAAGAGGATTCTGCTAAAGTTAAGCGGCGAAGCCCTTATGGGGGATAAAAGCTTTGGTATAGACCAAAAAGTAACCAATTTTATAGCGAATGAGCTTAAGGATATATACAACTCAGGAGTTCAGATTGCTATTGTTATAGGCGGTGGCAACATATTTCGCGGTCTTGAGGCAAGTGCAGAGGGACTTGAAAGAACCTCTGCTGATTATATGGGGATGTTGGCCACTGTACTTAACGCCCTTGCCCTTCAGAATGCGTTGGAGCACAACGGCATAGCAACGCGGGTGCAGTCCGCTATAGAAATGCGGGAACTTGCTGAACCATATATCAGGAGACGGGCTGTCAGGCATCTTCAAAAGAGGAGGATTGTTATCTTTGCAGGCGGTACGGGCAACCCTTATTTTACTACTGATACTGCCGCAGCTCTTAGGGCAATGGAAATAGGGGCACAGGTCATACTTAAGGCAACAAGGGTTGACGGGGTTTACAGCAGTGACCCTTTAAAAGACCCACATGCAAAAAAATACCCGGAAATTACATATATTGATGTGCTCAGGAAAGGACTGCAGGTAATGGATTCTACTGCCATCTCATTATGTATGGATAACAATCTTCCTATAATTGTTTTCAGCCTGACAGACAAGGGCAATATAAGAAAAATATTAGAGGGTAAAAAAATCGGGACACTGGTAAAAGGAAAAGGTCTTTATGCAGGCAGAGGTAAAACGAAGGCTTTTAAATAAAATGGATCGGGCGCTTGAGGCCCTGAAGAAAGATCTCGCAGGCATAAGAACAGGTCGGGCGTCTCTTGCCATTTTTGACGGAATAAACGTTGATTATTACGGAGTGCCTACCCCGATTAATCAGGTGGCAACAATGGCGATACCGGAAAGCCGGCTGATTACAATTCAGCCATGGGAACCAAAACTGATATCTGAAATAGAAAAGGCCATTCAAAAATCCAACCTCGGTTTAAATCCCACTAATGATGGGAAAATTATAAGAATAGCTATTCCTCAGCTTACCGAAGAACGCAGAAAGCAGATTATAAAGCATGTGCACAAAAGAATTGAAGAAGCAAAGATTTCGACAAGGAACATCCGGCGTGAGGGCAACGAGGAAATCAAAAAGCTTGAAAAAGAAGAACATATAAGCAAAGATGAGACCAAGAGAGTTCTTGATGATATACAGAAGCTAACTGATTCTTATATTAAGAGAACTGAGGAGATTATGTCTCATAAAGAGGCTGAGCTGATGGAGGTGTAAATAAATAGGGTTCGAGGAGTCCAGGATTCGAGGGTTCAGGTGAAATAGAAAAATAATTCCATCACTTGAATCCCTGCCTGCCGGCAGGCAGGCTTGACCCCTTGAATCCTTTGTTGAATCCTTTGTAATTATCTAGGGGGTAATATGGCTATACGCGTAGGTATTAATGGTTTTGGAAGAATCGGCAGGAATTTTTTAAGGGCGTGCCTTGCCCCGGAAAGTCAGGATAGCATTGATATTGTTTGCATAAATGACCTTACTGACTCAAAAACGTTAGCCCACCTTTTAAGATATGATTCTGTTCATGGGATTATAAAGGCAGATATCCAGGCTAAGGAAAACAGCATTGCTGTGAACGGGAAAGAGATAAAGATTACCGCAATACCGAATCCGGCACAACTTCTGTGGAGGGACATGAAGGTTGACATAGCGATTGAGGCAACGGGACGGTTTGCAGACAGAGAGTCTGCATCAAAACATCTTGATGCAGGCGCGGACTTCGTAATTGTAACAACGGCAGCCAAAGATTCTGACGCTAATGTATGTATGGGCGTTAATGAAGAAACACTTGATATCTCTAAACACAAGATTATATCCAATGCATCATGCACGACAAACTGTCTTGCGCCCGTTGTAAAAGTGATAGACCAGAAATTTACAATCAGGCGTGGGCTAATGACCACAATCCATTCGTATACAAATGACCAGCGCATACTTGACCTTCCACATAAAGACCTTCGGAGAGCGAGGGCTGCTGCCATTTCAATGATACCGACTACAACCGGTGCAGCCAAGGCAGTCGGGCTTGTTCTTCCTCATTTAAAAGGCAGGCTGGATGGAATGGCAATACGGGTTCCTACACCCAATGTCTCTGTTGTTGACCTTGTAGTTGATGTTGAAAAAGATACTACTACTGAGGCTGTAAATGCTGCCCTTAAAGAAGCCTCTGCCGGTTCCATGAAGGGGATAATTCAATATTCAGAAGAGCCCCTTGTTTCAATAGACTTTAATGGCAATCCGCACTCAGCCATAGTTGATGCTTCAGTCACAAAAGTACTCGAAGGGAATATGGTAAAGGTCCTTGCATGGTATGATAATGAATGGGGTTACAGTAACCGCATTAAAGATTTGATAATCTACATCGCAGGGAAGAAATAATTAAATCCATGGTAAACAATCTTTCAGTGCCAATTAAAGGGGTTATAAACAAACTCTCTTTGAGAGATTTAGATATAAGGGGTAAGCGGCTTTTCATTCGTGTGGACTTTAATGTTCCGTTAGACGAGAACCTGAATATTACAGATGATAAAAGGATTCGCTCAACACTGCCAACCATAAATTATGCAGTTGATGAAAATGCCAGGATAATACTGGCTTCGCATTTAGGACGACCAAAGGGAAACAGAGACAAACGTTACAGCCTTGCCTCTGCTGCAAAACGGCTTCAGCGCCTGATTAAAAAAGAGGTAACCTTTCTCCCTGATTGTGTTGGCCCAAAAGTTGAAGAAGCGGTTAACAAAATGTCAGAAGGAGATATAATTTTACTTGAGAATCTGAGATTTCATTCAGAGGAAGAGAAAAACGATGAAGGATTCAGTAAATCGCTAGCAAAACTGGCTGATTATTATATCAATAATGCCTTTGGTGCTGCTCACAGGTTACATGCCTCGATAATTGGAATAACAAAATTTCTTCCTTCAGCGGCAGGCTTTCTCCTGCTCAAAGAGATAGAATATCTCAAAGGCGTTGTAGATAATCCCGTGAGGCCATTTGTTGCGATTTTAGGCGGAGCAAAGGTGTCTGGAAAGATCGGAGTTCTTGAAAACCTCGAAAACAAGGTTGACAAGGTAATAATTGGTGGAGGTATGGCATATACCTTTATGAAGGCAAAGGGTTACGAAGTTGGAGACTCCCTTGTTGAGAATGATATGCTTGATTTTGCCCTTAGAGTAAGGAAAAAACTTATATCAAAGGGGATAAAATTTTATCTCCCTGTAGATTGTGTTATTGCACAGCATATTGAACACGGCTCTGAGACCAAGATTGTTCCTGTCCAGGAGATACCAGAAGGGTGGAGGGCACTTGACGTCGGGCCTGCGTCTGTTAAGCTCTTTACAGAGGTACTGGCAAACGCAAAAACTATATTGTGGAATGGCCCGATGGGAGTCTTTGAGGTAGATGCCTTTTCCCGTGGAACTTTTTCAATTGCGCATGCAGTTGCCGATGCGTATGCCCTTACGATTGTAGGCGGGGGGGATACAGACCTGGCAATTAGCAGAGCAGGTGTAGCGGAAAGTATATCGTTTATTTCAACCGGTGGCGGGGCAGCCCTTGAACTTCTGGAAGGGAAGGATTTACCAGGCCTTTCCGCGCTGACGGATAAATAAATTCGTTATTGGTTATTCGTTATACATTATACGGAACTAAAAAAAATAAACATAAATACAATTACTTATCTGTACAAATAACAAATAACGTATAACACATGACGTTTTTTGTCTCTAGCGTTTTCTTAAATGTCTTTGGATTTCTCTTTGTGCCTCTTTTTCTTTTAATGCTTCCCTTTTTTCATATTTTCTTTTGCCTCTAACAAGGCCTATCTCTACTTTTGCCTTGCCTCTCTTGAAATATATCCTGAGAGGAATAAGAGTGAAGCCTCTCTGGCTGAGTTTCCCCCACAGTTTGTCTATTTCCCGCCTGTGAAGGAGCAGTTTTCTTGTTCTGAGAGGGTCGTGGTTCTGAATATTGCCATGACTGTAAGGGCTGACATGACAGTTAAAAAGAAAAACCTCATTTCCTTTTATAACGGCGTAGCTGTCTTTAAGATTGACCTTGCCTTCTCTCATGGACTTTACTTCTGTACCGAGAAGGGAGATTCCGGCCTCATAGGTTTCCTCTATGGAATAATCATGATATGCCTTTCTGTTGGTGCTGACAATATTTTTCATAAATAAAGAATAGCCTACGGGTTTTCACATGTCAATTAACCGGCTTGGAAAATATACTTGAAACAAATTAAATTTCAGGTCAAATTTATGCGCATAAAACTTTATAAATTAATTACTATAATTTATTTGACTTGTACCCAGTATTTTTGTATTCTTGTAACCGGCATTATACAATGGTTATGAGAAAATGGTAATCAGAAGATTCTTTCCTAAAGAGACCGATTTCTTCGGCATGTTTGAAAAGGCAGCCCAGAATCTCACCAGGGGGGCATTGCTGCTTGTTGAGATGATGGAGAATTTTTCTGAAGCAGATATCAAGGCCAAACAGATATATGAGGTTGAGCAGGAAGGAGACATGATTACCCATGAGGTAATGCGAAGACTTAATAAGACCTTTCTGACGCCAATAGACAGGGAAGATATCCACTCATTTATATCATGTTTGGATGATATACTTGATTTAATATGGGCAACTGCAGACAGGGCCGTCTTATTTAAGCTTGAGTCCTCAATTCCTGAGGCAGTTGAACTTTCAAAAATCCTTTTATCCACAACAGAGATTATTACAAAGGCAGTGACATGTCTTAAAGGGAAGAAATATTCTTATATGCAGGAATACTGTATTGAAATAAACAGCCTTGAGAACAGCGGAGATAGAATCTTCAGGGCTGCTTTGGCAAAACTGTTTAATGAAAAGAATGACCCGATTTTCGTTATTAAATGGAAAGAGGTTTATGAGCACCTTGAAGATGCACTTGATAAATGCGAGGATGTTGCAGATATTCTGGAAAGCATTGTGCTGAAACATGCCTGAAACAATTATAATCCTTGTAATTACTATTGCCCTCCTGTTTGAAATAAGTAATGGCTGGAATGATTCTGCAAATGCCATTGCTACCGTAGTGTCAACGAGAGTTCTGACTCCTATGCAGGCAGTGCTTCTTGCCGCGACAATGAATGTTGCCGGCGCCTTTTTTTCAACAGCCGTTGCCAAGACCATAGGCACAGGCATTGTAAACCCTGCTTATATCACCCAGACTGTTGTTGCATCAGCGCTCCTTGCAGGATTTTTGTGGAACGGGGCCATGACTGTTTTTGGTCTGCCGGTAAGCGCCTCACATGCCCTGATTGGAGGCATAATGGGGGCTAGTGTTGCCCATCTGGGAGGTTTCAACCAACTTAACATGGCAGGGCTTACCAAAATCTTTACTGCCCTGCTTGTATCTCCTGTAATCGGCATAGTCTTTGGCTATTTCTTTATGAAACTTCTTATGAGGTTTTTTTGTAATGCTTCCCCCGGTGCTGTAAATAAACATTTCGGGCGACTACAGATTATATCGGCAAGCTTTATGGCATTCAGCCATGGTTTGAATGATGCACAAAAGGGAATGGGAGTTATAACCCTTGCTCTTTTAAGCGGAAACTATATAACCGGCCTTGAGGTCCCGTTCTGGGTAATACTGATGTGTGCTTTAGCAATGGGTCTTGGCACGGCTTTTGGAGGCTGGCGGGTTATAAAGACCCTGGGCCACCGGATGTTAAAGCTTCAGCCGGTTCATGGATTTGCGGCTGAAACTTCAGCCACAGCGGTAATTCTTGGGGCAAGTGTAATGGGAATGCCGGTCAGTACAACACATGTAATTACAACGTGTATAATGGGGGTTGGTGCAACAAAAAGGCTTACTGCTGTGAGATGGGGGGTTGCAGGAAAGATTCTTATGGCATGGATTATCACACTGCCAATGTGTATAGGTTTATCATGGCTTGCTTATCATATACTGCATGGAATACTAAAGTAATAAAATACTAACACTACCTTCCCTTAAAACTCTTGCCGGTGTAACTGTTGCATCTATGATGGTAGATGGAGTACCTCCCGGTGCTTTCCCGCAGTCAACAATTAAATCTATATCATCCCCGAAATAATTTGCTACTTCTTCCGGTTCCTGCGCCGGCGGCCTGCCTGACAGATTAGCGCTTGTAGCTGTAATCGGGAAGTCTGAAGCCCTTGCCAGAGCAAGGGCAAAACTGCTTCCCGGTATTCTGACAGCAACCTTTTCTCTGCCGCCGGTCAGCACTACGGGGAGGTTATGCTTACTATCAAAGATTATGTTTAGTGGGCCGGGCCAGAATTTATTCATTAATTTTTCCGCTTGAAGAGGGACAGACTTCACTATTGACATAAGGACATCATTATTACCGACAATTACGGGCACAGGCTTGTCCAACGGTCTTTTTTTTAAAAGATAAAGTCTTTTAACTGCCGACTCAATATTGGCTGTAACTCCGAGACCATAAAAACTTTCAGTAGGGTAAGCCACAATGCCCCCTTTTTTGAGTACCTGCAATGCCCTGGTTATAATCTCTTCCACAGAGTTTTCATGTAATGACAATTTCAACATTTTTTATTCTAACATACCTCTGCCGTCTATTGACTCCTGCATAACGAATGTACTACATTTCGTCATTCCCGTCCCGTATCAAGTACGGGATAAATTCCAACGGGAATCCAGAAACGTATAAAATACTGGATTCCCCCGTATCAAGTACGGGGCAGGCTCAGGTCAAGTGCGGAATGACAACAGCTTTTCTACGGGACAGTCCCTTTATCTGAATCCTGCATCTTGTATCATTTATATTAAATCGTACATCAATCTTTTTTGATGTTATAATTATCTCCATGGTTATTGTTCATGCAAGGGGACTTGTAAAATATTACGGCGCTCTCAGGGCTGTGGACGGCATAGATTTCGAAATACAAAAAGGCGAGTGCTTTGGCTTTCTGGGACCAAACGGCGCGGGCAAGACCACTGTAATAGGAATTATTTATTGTTTTATGCCGCCGACTTCAGGAGAGGTAAAGGTTTTCGGGATGAATGTGAGGAAAAACCCTGCTGAGATTAAATCAAAAATCGGTGTTATGCCACAGGAGAATAACCTCGACCCTGACCTTACGGTATTTGAAAACCTGATTGTCTATGCGAGGTATTTTGACATCCTGAAAAGAGATTCATCTCCCAGGGCAAAGGAGCTTCTTGATTTTGTCGGGCTGTGGGAAAAGGCACATGTACGCATCAGGGACCTATCAGGAGGAATGAAACGCAGTCTTCTGCTTGCAAGGGCATTAATAAACAACCCTGAATTATTAATACTTGAT
>JAZFSN010000205.1:0-6973 GCA_036446195.1 Thermodesulfovibrionia bacterium
GATAAGTTAGTAATAAAAGGTATTGAGTTCAAGTCAAGGCTCTGGGTTGGAACAGGCAAATATAAAGACTTTAAAGAGACAAAGCAGGCTGTAGAGGCGTCAGGGACAGATGTTGTCACGGTTGCTGTAAGAAGGATAAATGTAATTGACAGAAAATCAGAGAATCTCCTTGACTATATAGACCCTGAAAAATATAAGATTCTTCCCAATACAGCAGGCTGTTATACAGTTGAAGATGCACTGAGATATGCGCGGCTTTCAAGAGAGGCAGGGATTTCAGACCTTATAAAGCTTGAGGTTATTGGCGATGAGAAGACACTCTTCCCTGATACTTGCGGCCTTTTGAAAGCAACAGAGATACTGGCAAAAGAGGGCTTTATTGTCCTTCCCTATACAAATGACGACCCTGTTATGGCTCAGCGGCTGGTGGATGCAGGTGCCTTGGCTGTCATGCCCCTTGCTGCGCCTATAGGTTCAGGGCTGGGTATACGAAATCCTTATAACATAAAAATAATACTTGAACAGGCTAAAGTACCTGTGATAGTTGATGCTGGTGTGGGCACTGCCTCTGATGTTTCAGTTGCCATGGAACTCGGGTGTGATGCAGTATTGCTGAATACAGCAATAGCAGGTGCTAAAGACCCTATTGTAATGGCAGAAGCAATGAAACATGCAGTTATAGCCGGGCGTCTTGCTTATAAGGCGGGAAGGATACAGAAAAAACTCCATGCAGCAGCAAGCAGCCCGATAGAAGATATGCTGTAAAAGCAGCAGTCAGTAGTCAGGGTTCAGTGATAAAGTGAATAAAAAAAGAACCATCGACTTTAAACTCTATCTAATTACTGATAGAAAACTGATTGCTGACAGCTGTTCCCTGACAGCTGCCGTTAGGCAGGCATTAAGTGGAGGTGTCAGGGCTGTACAGCTCAGGGAAAAAGATTTAGGTACAAGAGAATTATTAAGGTTGGCATACAGGATGAGAGATTTGACGAATAAATACAGCGCACGGCTTTTTATCAATAACAGATTTGATATTGCACTTGCTGTTGGTGCAGATGGTGTTCACCTTGCCCAGGACAGTATTCCTGCAGAAGCAGTAAGAAAGGCAGTAAAGGGAAAACTATTAATCGGAGTTTCAGCGCATTCTTTGAAAGAGGCAAAATCAGCTCAAAAGGCCGGGGCTGATTTTATAACCCTCGGGCCGATTTACAGGACACCGTCAAAATTAAATTATGGCAGCCCCCTGGGTATAAATACATTGAAAAAAGTTAGCATGGGAATAAGGGTTCCGGTTTTTGCAATCGGCGGTGTGAAGGGCAGAAAGATAAAAGAATTGAAAAAAACAGGGACTTACGGGGTTGCTGTGATTTCAGAGATTTTTAAGGCATCTGATATAAAAAAGAAAACAAAAGATCTGATTGATTTACTTGGAGGATAAATGAGCAGAGATTCAAAACATACTCGTATTGAACTTGCCAGAAAGGGCATCATCACTGATGAAGTAAAAAAAACAGCACTTTCAGAAGGTGTTAAGCCGGAAGATCTCTCAATATCTATTGCATCAGGACTTGTGGTAATACCGAGAAATGCAAACCATAATATAGAGCCAATAGGAATCGGCAAGGGGTTAAAGACAAAGATAAATGCCAACATCGGCACATCAAAGGACAGGGTATCGCTTGATGAAGAGATGCAGAAGCTGGACGTATTGGTTAAATACGGCGCTGATGCAGTTATGGACCTTTCCACAGGCGGACCGATTAAGGACATAAGAAAGCTTCTCCTCAGAAAATCACCGATTTCAGTCGGGACTGTCCCTATATACGAGGCTGTAGTAAAGGCAGTTGAAGATAAGGGCTCTATTTCAAAGATGGGTATTGATACCCTGTTTAATACCATTGAAGAACATGCTCAGGAAGGTGTTGATTTTGTTACAGTTCACTCAGGATTTACAAGAAAAACCATTCAGACACTTAGAGAAGATGGAAGAATACTTGATATTGTAAGCCGTGGAGGGGCATTTCTACTTGAGTGGATGATTTATAATGATAGGGAAAATCCCCTTTATGAGTATTTTGACAGGCTTCTTGAGATAGCAAGAAAATACGACCTTACCTTAAGCCTTGGTGATAGTGCAAGACCTGGATGTCTTGCCGATGCCACTGACAGAACACAGATAGATGAGCTTTTGACCCTTGGAGAATTGAGAAACAGGGCAGTTGAAGCAGGGGTGCAGGTAATAATAGAAGGCCCGGGGCATGTGCCGCTTAATCAGGTTGAGCTTAATATAAAAATGCAAAAAGAGATATGTAAGGGCGCACCGTTTTATGTGCTTGGCCCTCTTGTAACTGATATTGCAATGGGCTATGACCATATTGCTGCTGCTATTGGCGGTGCTGTTGCAGGCGCGGCAGGCGCAGATTTTCTCTGCTATGTAACACCGTCTGAGCACATAAGACTACCGAATCTTGAAGATGTAAAAGAAGGTGTTATTGCTTCGAAGATAGCAGCGCATGCAGGAGATATTGCAAAGGGCATTAAAGGCGCTCTGGATTTAGATATAGAGATGGCAAAAAGGAGAAAGGCGCTTGACTGGAGCGGACAGATGGCATTATGTTTTAACCCTGAAAGGGTTAAAGAGTGGCGTTCGGAAGTTCCTCCGTCAAAACCAGAGGTCTGCAGCATGTGCGGAGAATTCTGCGCCATTAAGACAGTTGAAGAGGCGTTAAAAAAGCAGTAGATATAAATGAGAGGATAAGTAACCATTCAGTGACGGGTGGCAGAGAAGAGGGATTCTCGAAGCGAGTCTCCGCGAAGAGTTGCTCCGACCGGACAAGCCGGAATGACAACAGGGAAGGATGATAAAGATTTTTGTCATTCCCGCGAAGGTGGGAATCCAGTATTTTCAATGGGGTTACGTAACACTCTGGATTCCCGTTTTCACGGGAATGACGACTTTTGCAAGAGGCTCAGAGAATTAAAAATATGCTTTTTGAAGATGGCTGTTATATTATCCCGGTTGGGTCTGACTGAGACATGATAACACCCTCAGAGGTGGATTACATAAAAAGCCATGCGCACGTGCCTGAACATATCACAAATTATGTGATTGCCATATCAGGCGGAGAGCCCTTCCTTTTCAAGGATTACCTCTATTACAAATTTAAAAGCCATCTCCTCTTAATTGGATATCCTTTTAAAGACCCTTTTAATGAAAAAGTACTGAAAGAAGTGCTTGATAATGCAGTTAAAAGCATTAAACCTGAACATGTAACCCTTATTGCCCCTGAAATTTCAGTATTAAACGGAATCCAGGATAGAAAGGAGACTGACCGTTATTATAAACTCAACCTGTCTGACCTCAATATCAGTCAGAAATTGAGAAATATGATAAACCGTGCGTCCAGAGAATTGCGTATTGAGAAAAAACAGGAAATGGGAGATGAGCATATACATCTGATATCGGAGTTTTTGAGTTCCGGCAGGGTTGGCAATGATACGCGGTCTATCTTTGAAAAGATTCCGAAATATATATCCTCCGTTTCCACGGCATGGGTTTTTACCGCAAGGGACAAAAACGGAAGACTGGCAGGCTTTGATATTGCTGAATTCGGCGCTGAAGAATATGCATTTTATATGTTTAATTTTATATCAAGGGAATGGTATGTGCCCGGGGCTTCAGACCTTCTCCTTTATGAAGTGGTAAAGGAGGCCCGGGAGCAGGGAAAGCCTTTTATAAATTTGGGCCTGGGGATTAATAAAGGGATTATACTTTTTAAAAAGAAATGGGGCGGCATCCCCTTTCTTGACCATAAACTCTATTTTTACCGTCAGAGCTATAAAGATAATCTAAAATCGCTTTTTGAAAAGCTTTAGGTGTAATCATTCAATAACGGGTGGCATAGAAGAGGGATTCTCGAAGCGAGTCTCCGCGAAGAGTCGCTCCGACCGAATCCCGAAGCATCGGGAGAATGACAGAATAACAGAATAAAGGAAAGAGTATTAAGAATCGCTCAATTTGAGAATAAGATGATATCTCCAGAGGAAGATAAATACATTTTGAGCAAGGCATATGTTCCAGAGCACATTATAAGCCTGATGGCTCCAATATCAAAAGGAGAACCTTTTTTAATAAATGGATATCTCTGTTTCTCAAAGGATGATTTGATAATCATTGTAGGATATCCTTTAGGCCATGATTTTAGTACCGAAGACCTCAAGAGGGTTCTGGATGAAATTATTAAGAGATTCAGGCCTGAGCATGTAAGGTTTATAGCTTCTGAAATACACCCATCTCTGAATCGATTCTGCCGGGAAAGAGAAAGCGATTATTACTATAAGCTTGAATTAAGCGGGGCAGAGATAAAAAAAGACTTAATGCGCCTTGTTAAAAGGGCGTCAAGGGATTTAAACGTTGACAGGGGGAAAGATATTTCGAAAGAGCACAAAGAGCTAATATCGGAATTCATAGAAAGAGAGAAACCGGGTAATCGTATCAGAGCGCTTTTCCTTAGTATGCAGGAATACGTTCCCTGCTCAAAGACCGCTGTAGTACTGAACGCCCGTGATAAAGAACAGAATTTATCAGCCTTTTATGTAGTTGAACTCGCTGCAGAGGAATTTGCAACTTACGTGGTTGGCTGCCATTCCAAGAAAAATTATACCCCCGGGCTGTCAGACCTTCTTTTTTTTGAGATGATAAATCTTGCCAGGGAGCATGGTAAAACTTATATTCATTTAGGGCTCGGGGTAAATAAAGGAATAAGAAGATTCAAGGAGAAATGGGGGGGCGTTCAGTTTCTCAGGTATGAGTCTTGTGAATACACCAGAGGGAAAAATAAAATATTTAAACTACTTCGGGCGCTCGAATCAAAATTATGAATCTGCGGGAATTTATTTTTAAGGAAAAAGAACTCAAAATGATATGGAAAATAAAAAGGGACGGGAAAGAATCATATCTTGCAGGCACTACACATTTCTTCCCGTACAGATTCAGGAGCGCACTGAGAAAACATATAAGCAATGTGGATACAGTATTGCTGGAAGGCCCTCTTGAAGAAGACGTTATGAATATGGTTGTGGAGCAGAGTTCAGGCAAAACAGGAATCCAGTCGCTGTACGATGCCCTGGATGCCCGGACAATTACACAATTAAACAAAGAGCTTGGATACCTTTTTCGCGGTACCAGCTCGTTCATGTCATACATGGAGAGTTTTAAAAGAAATAGCGACCTCCTTTACAGTCAGATAAAGGACCAGAGCCCCTGGATGGCCTTTTTCAGTATCTGGGTCCATTTTTTAAAGAAAAGGGGCTGGAGGTATATAATGGATTTAGATGCCCTCAACGTAGCTAAAGAACTGGGCAGGGAGGTCTTTTATCTTGAAAAAATAGAGGAGCAGATAGAGGCCTTAAATGGAATCCCGTTTGAAAGGATTGTATATTTTGTCAAAAAAATAGAATATTGGGATGGATATGTACAAAGATATGTAAAATATTATTTAAGGGGGGATTTTGAAGAACTGATGAACTCTGCCGTAGAATTCCCAACCCGCTGCGAGTCTATAATAGGGAGGCGGGACCCCATACTGTATGAGAGGATGAAGGTCTTTCTTGAAAAAGGAAATGCTTTGGTAGTCATTGGAATAACACATATGCAGGGAATCAAAAGGATGCTCTCTGAAGACGGTTATCTTATCCATAAACTATGAAATGGTTTGAATATCTTCAACAACCGCCGGCACGCAGAAAAAAACCCTTCTACGCATGGCAGATTGAGCTCACAACGAGATGCCCGCTTAAATGCAAGATGTGCGTAAGAGAGGGGTTCAAGGACTGGCATAGCGGTGATATGAGCTATGATGATTTTAAAAAGCTCACCCCTTACTTAAAGGATGTAGAGAGAGTGGTTCTTGAGGGATGGGGCGAGTCTTTGCTTCATAAGAATCTCCCAGAGATTTTGAGGCTGGTGAAGGCAGAAGGGCCGGAGGCTGGATTTGTAACAAGCGGGAAGGGGTTAGACAAGGCATATATAGATGAACTCATAAACGCGGGGGTTGACTTTATCGGCTTTTCACTATCCGGTGGTTCATCGAGGACTCACAATTCCATAAGGGTAAATTCTGACTTTGAGGTCCTTCTGGAGGATATTAAAACCTTCAATGAGATTAAGGCAGGCAGAAAACTCAAAAAACCAAAATTACATATTGTGTACCTTATGCTTATGGACAACATTTTTGAGATTCCATCACTGATAGGGATTGCAAAAAGCATTGGCATCGAAGATATTATCCTTATAAACCTGATTCATGTGTCCAATGAATGGCAGGAAAAACAGAGGGTATTTACCTGTTTAAAATCCCCCCTTACCCCCCTTTTTCAAAGGGGGGCAAAGGCTGTTATTCAAAGAGGAGCAAATGGTGAGCACGGGGAAATCCTGAAAGAGGCAGAAATAAAGGCCAGGGAATTGAAAATAAACCTTAAACTGCCTTCATTATCACCGACCGAGGTGTATGTGTGCGAAGAGAATCCTCTGGAAAATCTTTATATTTCAACAGACGGTGAGGTAGCGCCCTGTGTTTACCTGTATCCGCCTGTTTCTTCACCGTTTAAGAGAATATTTTGCGGTGCTGAGCGCCAGACTAAAAAGCTGAGTTTTGGGAATATCTTCAGCGAGCCCTTTTCTGATATATGGGATAAGAGGGAATATATGGATTTCAGGAAGTGTTTTATGCTCAGAAGGGAAAGAGGGGGGCAACCCCCTCTTTCCGCATATATGGGAAGTATCAGGAGAAAAGAAACTTCTGTCTTACCAAAAGCCCCTGATCAGTGTACAACATGCCACAAGATGCTCGGGGTATAGGAACTTAGGGCCACTATGATTTCACTATTAGATAGGTGATGTATCCCACATAACAGGCTAAGAGAATAAATGGGGCAGGTTACTTGCCTCTATTGGGACAAGCCTCCTCGAGCT
>JAZFSN010000206.1:0-6365 GCA_036446195.1 Thermodesulfovibrionia bacterium
GGGGAATACACCCTGATTATGCAAAGGAATTAACCGAGAGGCGCCCTATTGTAAAGGCAGACCTGCCTCAAAGAGTTGTTATTCCATTAAGCCAGCATACAGGTGCCCCGGCAAAACCTGAAGCAGGAATAGGCGGTTTAGTCAAAAGAGGTCAGGTTATAGGCTCTCCCCAAGGTTTAATCTCTGCATTTGTTCATGCCTCAATATCCGGAAAGGTTGTAGCAATAAGTGATTTCCCCAATCCTTCCGGAAAGATGGTTTCTTCAATAGTTATTGAAGGCGACGGTAAAGATGAGGCAGTGCCGTTTAAAAACAATCCTGATTATCTTAAGTTAAGTGCAGATGAAATCAGGGCCATTATAAAAAATGCAGGCATAGTTGGTCTTGGAGGCGCTGCCTTTCCTACAAATGTAAAACTATCTCCTCCAAAGGAAAAACCAATAGATACAGTTATACTCAATGGTGCTGAATGCGAGCCCTACCTGACAGCAGACCACAGAATGATGGTGGAGCGTCCAAAGGAAATTGTTGAGGGCTTAAAAATAATTATGAAATCCCTTTCAGTAACAGAGGGCTATATAGGCATTGAGAGCAATAAGCCGGATGCAATTGAAAAAATGAAAGAAGCTGTGTCAGGCGATTCAAACATTAGTGTATGGCCCCTTGAGGTGAAATATCCCCAGGGCGCAGAAAAGATGTTAATAAAAGCCATAAAGGCCAGAGAGGTCCCGAGCAGGGGACTACCCATGGATGTCGGAGTTGTAGTCCAGAATGTCGGGACAGCATACGCTGCGTATGAGGCTGTCCGTTACGGCAAACCATTAATAGAAAGAGTTGTAACAGTTACCGGTAGAGGGATAAAAGAACCCAAAAACATGTCTGTTCGAATCGGGACTCTTATATCCGAACTTATTAACCAGTGCGGAGGTCTTCTTGATAATGCGGTCAAGGTGATAGCCGGCGGTCCAATGATGGGTTTTGCACAATGGAGTCTTGATGTGCCTGTTGTGAAAGGTACGTCAGGGATTCTGGTTCTGACTGACAAGGAATATTTTCCGGCTGATGAGTATTTCTCCTGTATAAGGTGTGGAAGCTGTATTGATATATGCCCCATGGGGCTTAATCCTTCAATGCTGAGCATATTGTCTGAAAAAGGACTCTATGAAGAAACAAAAGAATATGATTTGTTTGACTGTTTTGAATGCGGCTCGTGCGCATATGTGTGTCCTTCGCATAGACCGATGGTGCAGTTTATGAGACTGGCAAAGTCCCAGGTGAAACCATGATAAAACAGTTATTAGTTAATTAGTTATTCGTTATTAGTCTAAAAAATAATATGGGGATTAAATAGTGGCTGGGGAAAAAGAACATCCTTTAATAGTTTCTATCAGTCCGCACGTTACAGGTGAGGAATCTGTCAGCAGAATCATGTGGACAGTTAACCTTGCACTCCTGCCCGCTTTTATAGTTTCAGTATACTATTTTGGCCCCAGGGCTTTGTTTGTTACGGGGCTATGTATTTTAACATCTGTTCTTTCGGAATATATTTTTCAGAAAGGCCTTAAAAAGAGGATCACCATAAATGACGGAAGCGCATTTTTGACGGGACTCCTTCTCGGGATGAATCTTCCTCCGGGCTTGCCGTTCTATATCCCTGTTGTAGGCTCTTTTGTAGCGATTGTTATTGCAAAGCTTCTCTTTGGAGGTTTGGGTTATAACATTTTCAACCCCGCTCTTATCGGCAGGGCATTTCTGCTGGTATCATGGCCCAGGGCAATGACCATATGGTCAGAGCCTACAGCACTTTTTGTCGGTCTGGATGCAAAAACCTCTGCCACGCCTTTAGGCATCCTTAAAGAAGAGGGCATGGGAAAGCTTATAGAAGTCTTTGGCGACAAGGGGGATCTTTATATGCAGTTACTCATAGGAAACAGGGCAGGTTCAATTGGTGAGACCTCTGCCCTGTTTCTGCTTCTCGGTGCTGCTTTTCTCTTCTATAAGAGATATATAACATGGCATATTCCTTTTTCGTTCCTTGCTACAGTTGGGGTGCTCGCATGGCTTTTTGGCGGCGAGAACGGTTTTTTTACCGGAGACCCTATTTTGCATGTCCTTGGCGGCGGGCTTATGCTCGGGGCATTTTTTATGGCAACGGATTATGTTACCTGTCCTTCTGTGAGAAAAGGGCAGATTATTTTCGGTATAGGATGCGGCGCTATCACCATGCTTATAAGATTAAAAGGGGGTTATCCTGAAGGCGTGATGTTTGCAATACTGCTTATGAACTGTTTTGCGCCGCTGATTGACAGGAGCGTTAAGACAAAAAGATTCGGGGCCGTTAAGGAACTGAAAAAATGACAGCAAAAGATATGGCAAAGATAACCCTCAATCTTGTAGTAATATACGTTGTTGGGGGATTGATTCTCTCCGTTGTTTACAGCATTACCTCTCCTATAATGTATATAAAGGCCAAGGAGGAAAAAGAGGCAGCGCTTAAGACAATGATGCCGGAAGCAGACAATATAAAGAAACTGGGGGACTGGGAGCCCCATCACAAGCATGCAGAGTATTATGGCGCCGAGTCATGTGAGAAAGTGGAAATCGAGCAGGTTAAAGACGAGAAAACAGGAAAAATAAAGGAATTAAAGACATGCATAAATGGAAAAAACATTGGATATATTGTTGAAGGTTATGGAAAGGGTTATTCGAGCTATATAAATGTTCTCGTTTCCGTTGATAAGAACTTTGTCGTAAAGAAAGTAACTGTTCTTCATCATGCAGAGACACCGGGACTTGGGGATGAAATAGAGAGAGACTATTTTCTGAACCAGTTTGCAGGCAAGACCGTTGACAATCTTGTTGTGATAAAGGGTGAGACAGAAGATAAGGTAGAGGCCATATCAGGCGCTACAATCTCCAGCCGCGCTGTAACGGAAGACGGGGTAAAAAACGGGGTAAAAATGCTGATAGGGAAAATGCACAGCGAGGGATTAGTGAGCGAATATGATAATGATTAATTCCATACATTAGTGTTACCTCTGGTAACACAACGCAGGGAAATTATCTATTTGTTAATATTCGTTCACTAACGTTCACTAAACGTTCAGGAAGATTCCAGCAGCAAGCTGCGGGGAGCTTTAATTTTCGAGTGAAGTGAAGTGATGAGTGATCATATCCATAAACATATGCCTTTAAAATCAGCTGAAAAAGATACACAGCAGTATGAGGGAATCACACATCTTCAGCGTCACGGCAGCTATTGGGGAATAATTCTAAATGGAATATTCGGAGAAAATACTGTATTCAGGCTGGTTCTAAGTCTATGCCCCACTGTAGCTGTTACAACCAGCCTGAAAAATGGCTTTATCCTGGGTGTCGCAGTGTTATTTGTCCAGGTAATGGTGAATGTGACTGTTTCAGCTATGAGAAAATTCATTCATCCCCGTATCAGAATTCCAATATACATGCTTATTATTTCAGTCTGGGTTACGGTTATAGATATGATAATGGCTGCATATGCAAGGACAGTGTATGCACAAATAGGGCTTTATATTCAGATTATAGTTGCATATGCATCAATTTTTGCAAGGGCTGAGCTGGTTGCAAGCAAGAACAACATTACAACCTCATTGGTGGATGGCATTGGCATGGGAGTTGGTTATGTCATTGCCCTTGTAATAATCAGTTTCTTTAGAGAGCTTCTCGGCAGAGGTACCCTCTGGGGATTTGAGATTATACCGGCAAAGCCTTTGTTGATAATGATCCTGCCTACAGGTGGATTCATGATTATTGGATTACTTATAGCATTCTTTAACTGGATTGAGATGCGCTCTAATAAAGATAAAGGCACTTCCGGGGTTTCTCATCATTAAACTTTGATAATTTGAGGTCTTTGAGGTATTAGACTATGGAATTTGGAAAACTTTTTGAGTTAGTAGTGGCGGCATCCTTGATAAACAATTTTGTTTTTACAAGGTTCCTGGGCCTCTGCATTTTCTTCGGTGTCTCAAAGAAAATGGAGACTGCCGTCGGAATGAGCATAACCTTTACCACGGTGATGGTGGTAAGCGCCGGCCTGAGCTGGCTGGTCTTTGAAAAGATAATGGTTCCCCTTGATATTACATTCCTTAAAATTATTGTCTTTATAGGTATAGTTGCTGCGTTTGTCCAGTCTGCTGATACAATTATGAGAAAGGTAAGTCCCATGCTTTATTACAAACTCGGGGTTTACCTTGCGCTGATAACCACGAATTGCATAATACTTGCCGTACCATTAATAAATGTTGGAGAGCGTTACACTTTTCTGGAAAGCATATTTTTTGGTCTTGGCTCGGGGCTTGGATTTGCTCTTGCCCTGATATTGTTGGCAAGTATCCGTGAGAAGTTAGACTTGGCTGATGTCCCAAGACCTTTCAGGGGGATGCCTATAGCCTGGATTGTAGCAAGTCTTATAGCTCTTGCATTTGCCGGCTTTGCAGGATTGATAACGCTGTGAAAACAAGTTAAGAGTTAAAAGTTAAAAATTAAAAGTTACGATAAAGAGTCTATCCATGATTAGTATTTCAACGATAAAAAAGGCACCCATATTTACTATTGCTCTACTGCTTTTCTGGACTTCTGCACTCTATGCCGGAGTTGGCGGAGGAATTGAGGCAAGGGAATCTGTAGATTTTTTTGAGGTGCTAAAATTTGCAGTAATATTTTTAGCAGGCATTAGTGGTGCTTTTGGTATTGGTCTTGCTTTTGCCGCCAAGAAATTTGCCGTTGAAACAGATCCGCGCGTTGAACAGGTGCTGGGTGTCCTTGCGCAAGCACACTGCGGCGCCTGCGGTTATGCCGGCTGTCAGCAGTATGCAGAGGCAGTTGTTTTGGACCCTGATGTATCACCGAATTTATGTACTCCGGGAAGGGCGCCTACCGCAGAGATTGTTGCCAAAATAACTGGCAAGGCAATGGCTGCAGCAGACCCAAAGATTGCAAGGATTTTCTGCCAGGGCGGAATGTCAAAATCCGCAAGAAGGTTTAAATATGAAGGAGTGGAAGACTGCAGGGCTGCTATACTTGCCAGCGGGGGGGATAAGGCGTGTGTTTACGGCTGTCTGGGATACGGTACATGTTCAATGGTATGTCCTTTTGATGCGATAAAAATGAGCGAGGATTATCTCCCGATAGTAGACCCTGTAAAATGCACTGCATGCGGAAAGTGCGCGCAGGCATGTCCAACAAAAGTAATCGAGATTCTGCCCCTGTCAAAAGATGTAATCGTCAGGTGCCATTCAAAAGACAAAGGAGCGGCTACAAGAAAGAATTGCCAGGTGGGGTGTATTGCCTGCGGTATATGTGTAAAGGTCTGTCCTTATAATGCGCCTGTGATAGAGAATAATCTCTCAAGGATTAATCTTGACAAATGCAAGGTCTGCGGCCTCTGTGTAACAAAGTGCCCTACTAATGCAATTATAGATTATTTACCTTACAGACCAAAGGCGGTTGTCACAGAAAGCTGTATTGGATGCGGCATATGCACCAAGGTTTGTCCTGTTAACGCAGCATCAGGAGAGAATAAAAAACTTCATGTTATTGACCGGAACAAATGTATTGGCTGCGGCATCTGCACATCCAGGTGTCCTGTATTAGCCATTACAGGCACAATCAATTATCCTGAAGTTGCTCAGGCTGCCGAGGCAAAGAAGGCAGCAAGGGCCAAAGCAAGGGAACAGGAAGCCACTGCAGGATAACCGCTCTGTGTTTTATAAAATGATTGACTTTTTAGAAAAATGAGATAAAATAAATTCAATGATAAAGGGGATTAGCCGGAAAAAATTTTTCCTGGCCAGGAGTCTTCGCCTTTCAATCATATTTTTAATCCTGTTATCAGTTGTTTTTACAGGGTTTTTTGTCTATCTGGCCGAAAAGCTCAGCGGGAAAATAGAGCCTGCTATTTTATTCAGCATTCTGCCTCTCCTTTTTGTTATTCTGGCTGTTGTATCTATTGTGATTATAATAACCCTTTTTTTCTCGCACCGTTTACTGGGTCCTTTTGACAGGCTGAAGAAAGAAATGGAGCTTATAAAATCAGGTGATTATCAAAGGCGTCTCCGTTTAAGAAGCAAGGATGACAAAGACCTTCAGTCCTTAATTACTGAGATAAATAGCGGGCTGGATGAATTTGAAAAAATACATTCTTCCAGAGAAAAACTTCTTAACGAGCTTGATTCTGAGTTGTCAGCTCTGCTCTCTTCCGATGAAGAGAAAGATGCTTTAAAAGAAAAACAGAGTCAGGCATTTTTATCTCTTCATGAAAAAGTCAGGTCCCTGATAGGAGAAAAGAGGGGCTGATTCAGCGTTTTTAGACAACCCCTTTCATA
>JAZFSN010000207.1:0-7740 GCA_036446195.1 Thermodesulfovibrionia bacterium
TATGTCAGCCTCCCTTGCCTCGCCCGGGCCGTTCACAACGCATCCCATTATTGCCACTTTAACCGGATTTTTTGTTTTCATCAGTCCCGCTTCAACTCTGTCAACAAGCCCTTTTATGTCTATCTGGCAGCGTCCGCATGCAGGACATGATATTATCTCAGGACCTTTCTGCCTTATGTGAAGGGATTTCAGAATTTCATAGGCAACCCTGACCTCTTCAACCGGGTCTGCTGTCAGAGACACCCGTATGGTATCTCCTATCCCTTCTGAGAGGAGAATGCCAAGACCGACAGCGCTCTTTATAGTGCCTGTAAAAGCAGGACCTGCCTCTGAAATACCTATATGGAGCGGATATCTGAATTTCTTTGAAAAAAGACGGTAAGCCTCAACTGTCTTCAGAACATCCGATGCCTTAAGAGAAACCTTGATTGATGTAAATTTTAATTTTTCAAGAATATTTATATGTCTTCCTGCACTTTCAACCAGAGCCTTTGCAGTGGGATGTCCGTGTTTTTTTAAAAGGTCTTTTTCAAGTGAGCCTGCATTTACCCCGATTCTGATGGGAATCCCGCTGTCTTTGGCAGCACTGACAATTTCTTTTACCTTAAGCCTGTTACCGATATTCCCGGGGTTTATCCTTAACCCGTCTGCCTTGTTTGCTATTGCCTGAAGGGCAAGCTTGTGGTCAAAGTGCACATCAGCAATAAGCGGGATTTTAATTTTTCTCTTGATTGCCTTTAATGAACTGGCTGCATCCGGATTCAATACCGCAACCCTTACTGCTTCACAACCAGCGGCTTCAAGCCTTTTTATCTGCGATACTGTAGAGGGTACGTCACGTGTGTCAGTCTTTGCCATAGACTGAACAACAATGGGCGCATTTCCGCCAATATTAAGCCCTCCAAGGGTTATCAGTTTAGTTGTTTTTCTCTTTTTCACCTGCAACATTAATTTCACTGTTGGTATCTGTGCCCTGAGAGCCGGTGTGAATTGTTGTCTGGTCGGTATGACCTGATTCTGTGTCCGGGTCGTTACCGGGATTGGGCTCAGGCTGGGTTTTCGTATTGCGGTTATTGCGCTGATAAAGCATTACCGCGTTTAAATGCTCATCGCCTGTTGTGGAGAAGTAATGAGTCCCGTCATTTTTAGATACAAAGTATATATAGTCAACATCTGCAGGGTGGAGAGCTGCCTTTATGGACTCAATCCCCGGAGAGGCAATCGGACCGGGTGGTAATCCGTAAATAACATAAGTGTTATAAGGGGTAGCCCTTTTAAGATCTCTCCTTGTGATTCCATCCTGCATTCTTTTTATTCCGTAAACAACCGTTGGATCTGCCTGAAGGCGCATGTTTTTATTTAAACGGTTATGGTAGACAGCTGATATTATCGGTCTCTCTCTGTCATATAATGCCTCTTTCTCAATAATTGATGCAAGCGTAAGGACTTCTCTTTCATTCATGCCGAGTTCTTCCATTTTTTCAGTCAGGTTCTGGTTAAAGTGTTGTCTTAGCCTATGCACCATTATCCTGAAAATGTCATCAGGGTTTGTGCCTTTGGCAAAATTATATGTGTCAGGATATAAATAGCCTTCAAGACTTGGTGAATCTATATCAAGGGAATCGAGAAAGTCTTTATCCCTGACAAGCTGCCAGGAGTCTTTATCCATAAGGCCTGCTTCTAAAAATTTTGATTTTATATCTTTAAGGTCTGATCCTTCGGGTAGAGTAATAGCCCTCTGGACAATCGTACCTTTTCTGAGGCTGTTAAATACTTCCCATGGTGTCATTGAGGTGTTAAGATTGTAGTATCCTGCCCTTAGTCTCGTGTCAGTCATTGTAAGCCTGCCCAGTACAAGAAAGATAAAATCATTTTTTATGATGTTCTCTTTTTTTAATATGTCAATACCCTGAGAGTAAGTAACGCCCCGGGGAATCCTGATTTCCTTCCATTTGTATTCTGTGGAAATGGGCTTTAAGAGGTGGAGATATACTAAAAGCCCTGACAGAATCATTAAACCAGAGAGTACAAAGACCAGCTCTGCTGAACCTTTAAAACGTTTTTTCATTGCCTGACACTGTTTAATCCCTCATCCCACAGGGATGGGGGCAGGGGAATAGATGTCTTTAATTTATTAGTAAATTTCATAAGTTTTTTGCAATGAATGCCTAATGTAGAGTTAATCATCATGGGATTCCAATAACGATAGATTCAACCCCATACTCATCAATAATTTCCTTTAAAACATCCATGCAGTTATCTCTTTTTACAGCATTTATCCCCTGTGCAGTCAGGCCCAGGGTATTGCTTACTGCCACACCTATATTTTTATCACCAACGTCAAGACACATTAATCTCATCTAATTTAGAATGCCAGAAATAAAATATAAAAGTAAATCCCGTTGAAGGAAACGCCGTTACTTTAACGTCTTTATGAACTCATCTACTGACAGGGCAGGCAGGGTGACAAGCTGAACAGTCCCCCTTGAACCAAGCTCCACTGACATTTTTAAAATAGCCTCATTATTAGGGGCATCGAGGAGAGTAATAAAGTCATAAGGTCCGAGCACTGCAAACTGCTCCAGTACCTTGATGCCCATTGCCTCTATCTCTTTATTAACCTCTTTGATCCTTTCAGGCCGCTGTTTTATGGTCTTTCTCCCTTCGTCAGTCAGGTTACTTAAAGCAATATAGACAGACATGATATCCCTCCTCTTTATGTTATCGGTTTTTAAAATCAGTTATACTCTCATTCAGCTAACTTGTCAAGACAGTTAATAATTCACACAATCTTTATGCACAAAAACCTACGTAAGAACTTGGCAAGCTAATAAAAATAAAAAACTAATCTAATTAAACCTAAGAAAAATACAGAGATACAGACAAGAAGAAAAATTTATGGGCAATGACATAGAATGTAGTCTTACTTATAAACTCATTAGTAACTGATGAATCCGAGAGGAATTAATAAAGGGTAAGAAATCGGTAAGACCATCAGTCTCTTATGATGTTAAACATTACATTCCTTCGCGGCTTTACCCCGATAGAAAAATAGTAAATTCTAATGGGGTTTAATTTTTTGTGCCTCTGACAGATGGTTATTTATTTCTTTTTCCTCAAGCTCTATAAATCCTTTGGTTAGTTTAGCCATCTCACGGTAGAGCGATAGTTCTGCTTTAGAGATGACCTTGTCACAGAATATTGGAATCCATTTGGCAAGGTGCTCGTCAATGAATTTCTTCTCGATTTTCAGGCAGTAGAGCGCTCCGTCATAATCATCTTCATCCCATGCCTGCGTCTCCCGCTTTGTTACCTGTTGCATGAACTCCAGCTCGACACTGATGCTGTCAGGGAGACCCTTGTAATCAGTTTTATACTCAAGCCCTGCTGACTCAATAAATTTCTTTACTAAAACAGTATCCTTACCCCACAGCATTCCCCAATCGCCGTCATTTCTTTCGTGGTGCACTGATTCATGCGGGGATATGTGCTTACCGGGACCTAAAAACAGCTTTGTGTATTCTACTGCTAAGTCTTCAATCAATTCATTATCGGGTTTTTGTAAAATATCGTTCCCCAGCCGAACCCCCTGCTCAGATAATACTCCTGAAAACTTAGGATCTTTGATTTGCCTCAGAAGAGCCGGAGTAAGTTCCTTATGGAAGATTGTAGCTAAGAAGCTGTAGATATTGCTTCTCTGCTTTGCCGTTTCGGCCATATCCTTTAGTTTTTTATTCTTTCCCATGCACCCTCTCATTTTATTTCACCCTATTTCTACCTTGATAAAATATTTATCTGTTAGAATTGCAACTGGAATCGGCTAAATACTTCATACAGATCATCAGGGTCCTGATTACCACTCTTAAAGTAGCTACCTAAAAAGGCATAGGCAAAACCAAGTTGCAAGTTGAGATATTTGGCCATTTCATAAGTAACCATAGGACTAACTTCAATACCCATGTCGTCGTTACCATCGGCATTATCTTTACTAGCTTGAAACCAGCCCACAGATAGTTCCCCAGTTAATTTGTCTATTCCTGATAGTGCTGACTCAATCTTTGCCTGAATAGAAGTAAGCCCTCTACCACCATTATCAAGTCCTACTCCTAAGTCATTTACATCAGAGGGACCGTTAGCAGTAAAGAGATGGGTGTATGCCCAATAGCCCTCTGTACCAAATATGCCTTGAATGGTCCTGAATTGATCACCAGATGTTTTACCCTCTTCATCACCAGTAGAGTAAACAGCCAGAAGTTTCAATGTTGGGGAGCCTAAAGAAATTATTGCCTCTGCTTTCAATGCTAATCCAGTATTGTCTGTGGTTCCATAGTCACCATTATTCACAGAAATAAAACCATTTAGATTTATTGTTTCAAGGTTTACTGATCCGCTAATGGAATACCAACCTTGTGATACCTTTCCAGGAAGCCCCGCCTCTATAGCCACATCTTTAGAAGCATAGAGATAATAAATATGTCCTCCCACTTTGGCTTTTTTCCCTATCAGCCAGTTTACGTCGGCAATAAAAAGATTTGAATTCTCGCCAACCACTTCTCTGTCTGCGGAAGCTACACCATCAATAAGTCGCAGATAGGCTAAACGATAATCTAAATTACTATACACACTACTGAAAGTTATACCACCAACATTAAAATCCCAATCCGCACTAAATAAGGTATCCCCGATCTGATCAGAAACAGGGATGATCCCTGCTGCCAAATAGGTCTCATCCTTTGGAATGTAGTAAATATATCCGTACCTTACCCCTCTTGCTTCTAATCTGTTGAAGGCATTTAAGGTGAGACCCACGCCTCTCGGGTCACTGTTTGCCGGACTGCTCCCGCCCCAGCCGCCTCTGTATTCTAGCTGCAGAAATCCCCCCACATTATCAGCCGGCTGTACATCAATGTTAAGACGCATCCTCTGCCGGAAGAAATCGTAATCCTCAGTGTCCGTGGCAGTAGTTACACCTGAAAGAGGGATGTTGCTGAAGTTGTACATCATCCGGTACTGAAGACCTACCTTTAGGTTGAGTTTATCTATCAGAGTTACCTGAGTATCACCCTGAGGAATAGGGCCGGCAACTGCCCGGGTTGTCATAATCATTACAGGCAAAATAAATAATAAAAGTTTTAATAATTTTTTCATAAAATTATCCTCCTTACCTTTTGTTTTTATAAACCAGATAGCAGATACTCCGGCCAGATATTTTTTGAGAAAAAAACAGCCGGTTCATCTTCTGAAAAAATTTAATACGTTTACCCCGGGATTACCACTCAATCTGAAACCGTGTCTGAAATATATTTGCTTTGCCTACGCCATCAAGATCTGCCCGTATGTAATTCCCCATGACACGGACCACAGGATTGAGATACCAGTTGACACCCAGGGTTATATCATGTAATTCACCCCCTGCAATTGCCTCGTCAGTAAGGTCAAGCCCTGAGTAACGGAAGGCTATCTCCCATGCCCCGGCTCCCCTATTTTTCCCAAAATTTGCCTTTGGTTTAACCCGGCCGAATTTCCCTGCAGACTTTTTGTATACACGGTGCTCCCCCGTAAGAAAATAGCTTACATAAGCATAATATCCAGAAAACGTGGGATCTGATCCACTGAGGGTATCTACCTTTGTGCCCATATATTCCCCCTGAACTGACAGAGGCCCATGTACGATTGCAGCCTCAAATCCAAAACGGTTCTCAGAATCAGCATCAAACGATCCGGTATCGACAAATCTCGGTGCGGTATGTGACTCGGGACGCTCTCTAAAACGCACACTGCCATCTTTTGCCTCACGATAGCTGAAAGCAAAACCCAGATGCAATAGTTTATCTTTTCCGCTATACCATGGAAGTCCGGTAATACGGGCAGTGGAAGCGAAGCTGCTTTCTGCTCCGTCTTCATCCCCGTAAGCATTGGTATCCAGAAAGACGCCAACAGCCCATGTGAGGCGATCATCCATCTCCGACTTGAAGACACCAATACCATTGTTATAGCTTGGAATAAAGGCAGTGATATTAGCCCTCTCCATTAAGGTGATATATTTACTGCTTGTTAAATTTTCAAGCCCGATATGCTCCTTAAAGTGTCCTATTGTTAATTTCCCAACACCCGGAAGCTTTTTCAGGCCCAGATAAACATCTTTAAAATCAACATCTCCATCAGTGAAGTCATACTGTGCCTTAAAGAAGATTTTATCGTAAATAATTCCGGAAATATAAAACCGGGCCCTTCTAAATTCTGTTGTTGCATCCTGGAGATCGCCTACTGCTGCTTTTACTGAATCGTCACCGTTCATAAATGCCCAGTCATTCATAATCCGGCCGCCAAATTTAAATTTAAAGGCCTTATCAGTGCTCTCAAACCGTATGCCTTCCTTCCAGTACATCTTCATGTCTGTCTTACCTGCCCATGCCGGTTGACTGCTAAAGGAAACTATAAGAATTCCCAAAAACAGTAACATTGTTAGTTGCTTCATTTTTTCTACCTCCGACTTATATTTTTATAAAATCATTAAGACGATTGGCATATCCCCTCCCTTTGAGGGAGGGGATATCATGCTTACTATCCTGTAGAAAAATCGGGCAAATTAACTATGCCTTTGTAACCTTTACAACTGTATCCATCCAGCGCTGCTGGCCATTTATCGGGTCAGGGGAGTTAGGTATTATCCAGTTAGCGTGCACCCCATGATTTTTCCACCACATTAGCTTGAGGTCCGGATCGTTATCATGTCCAAAAGGAGCTTTTTTACCAGATGCATATCTTCCGTATTCCCAGTGTCCCACGGAGTGAGAAATCGCTATAACACCAGGCATAATTTTTTCAGTTACACGAGCCTTGGTTGTAATCTCGCCGATATACGATTTAACCTTAATCTTGTCTCCGTTTTTGATACCGCGGGCCGCTGCTGTCTTGGGGTTAATCCATCCTGGATTGTCATGGTACATCTCGCTCAGCCACTTGCAGTTCTGACTGCGGGAATGGATGTGAACAGCAATTTTATAAGTAGTGAGAATCAGGTCATCTGATTTCATCTTCTGATGTTCCGGTATAGGCACGTAAGTTGGGAGGGGCGCAAAGCCTTTATTCTTGAGGAGCATGGAGTAAAGTTCAAAATAGCCTGACTTGTTGAGCTTGTCAGGTTTAAAGCCTTTATAGACCTTGTCTCCTATTAGTTGTCCAACATAGCCCTTGTATGCGTTTTTTGTGTTGGTATAGCCCTTTTTCATAGCCTCTTCAGCATCCTTTGCCTTTGAGTGCTTCCAGTGCCAGAATACACCGGTTTCCTTGTCGTAAAGCACGTCGTCTCCCATGTGCGGGGACACTTTTTCTGGCTCGCTCATATCTGCGTACTGCACACCGCCAACAGTAACGGGTTCCTTGCTCACATCAAGAACGGTCTTTTTATACCCATAATAATCAGGTTTTGCCTTCGGGTCTGTCCAGACTCCATGCTTCTTCATATAATCGAATCCAGGGAAGCCCTGTATCTTCTTAGCTGTTTTTTCGCATGACTTCTTGACAAACTCTTCTTTAGAACTGCCGATTCCTAACGGCATACCCATCCTGTCCGCAAGGTCAATGACTACATCTCCGAGATCCCTCGCCTCACCAAGCGGCTTAATAAAAGACTGGCGGAGAATGTGTTCACCGACCTGAGTCGGAGAGACCATGTCTTCCCAGTCCCATCTCTCAAGATAAGTAGCATCCGGCAGTATGAGGTCTGCCAATGCAGCT
>JAZFSN010000208.1:0-28442 GCA_036446195.1 Thermodesulfovibrionia bacterium
TATCCCGGCATTGATATAGAGATTGAAAAAGGGAAATTCAGAGAGACGATAGAAGAAATCTTCCCGGATAAGGCCTACCTGTACGAACTAATATACGAGCCGAGGTTCAGGAGGCTCGAAGAACAGTTCAGAAGCTAATGCCGTTCTATGGCAGGCATATCATTTTTTTGTCAGTAATTGTCAATAACATTTTAAATGGAAGCCTGGCAATGCCTCATGTTTTAACCGGCCTGATCTCAAGGATTTCTTTAGTCTCATCGGTAAACCCCGTTAGAAGACTTTCGCCCTTCTAACGAGAAAGCCTGCCGGCCGGCCGGCAGGCGCCCATAGCGGAAAACCCCGTGTTCACTATAGAAGGAATTAATATTTTCATCCCTCTGGCAAGCCACGAGGCTTTCTAACGGGGTAAATACATTTGACAAAGGCTTTTTTAAAGAAATATAATCAATGAACTTAAGTTAGAGGAGGATGTATATGTCAGACGCTGTTGCAAGTATTTCCAAAGAATCGTGGGATAAAGACATTCTTCAGTCACAGGATGTTATCATGGTCGATTTCTGGGCAGTTTGGTGCAGTCCGTGCAAGATGATTTCTCCTATAGTCGAAGAATTAGCTAAAGATTATGAGGGAAAAGCAAAATTTTTTAAAATAAACACCGATGAAAACCCTGATCTTGCAAGCCGATATAAAATTCGCGGGATACCAACGCTTATGTTCTTTAAAAAAGGACAACTGGTAGATCAAGTGGTTGGCGTCGTGCCCAAGACACAGCTTAAGGAAAAGCTTGATTCTCTCCTTGAGTAAATGCTTTTCGACGTTATAATTATTGGCGGCGGTCCTGCCGGGCTCACAGCAGGACTTTATACTTCAAGGGCCAGACTTAAAACCCTGCTTATTGAAAAAGGACTTATAGGCGGGCAGGTTACGACTACCGAGTTTATAGAGAATTATCCCGGATTTGAGGATGGTATTTCAGGAACAGAACTTACCGGCAGGATGGAAAAACAGGCCCTAAAGTTTGGCCTTGAGATAAATCAGGGCACAGTTCAGAAAATCTCCTTAAGCGGAAATATCAAAAAGATAACCCTTGAAGGAAACCAGGAACACGAGGCAAAGAGCATTATCTTATGTACAGGTGCGCATCCAAAACCTCTCGGTGTTGAAGGAGAAGATAAATACAGGGGCAAAGGTGTGTCATACTGCGCTACCTGTGACGGCGCCTTTTTTAAAGGAGAGACAGTTGCAGTTATAGGCGGCGGCAACTCGGCAGTTGAAGAGGCAGTCTTCCTGACGAAGTTCGCTGAATTAGTCTATATAATCCACAGGAGAAACCAGTTAAGAGCGGATAAGATTGCACAGGAGCTCGCCTTTTCAAATCCAAAGATAAAATTTATATGGAGCACGGTTGTCAAAAAGATAGAGGGCGAGGAATCTGTAAAGTCTGTACAAATAAGGAATATAAAAACAAACGAGGAATCTTCGCTTGATGTGCATGGTGTTTTTATCTATATAGGGTATAATCCAAACACCGAGTTCATTAAAGACACGGTTAAGCTTGATGAAAGCAACTATATAATCTCCGACGGAAATATGTCCACTTCAGTTCCGGGCATATTTACAGCAGGCGACGTAAGGGCAGGCTCTCAAAAGCAGATAGCAGTCGCTGTAGGGGACGGGGCCACAGCCGGTATATCAGCAGGGAAATACATTGAGAAGAACTTCTAAAAAACAGGGTTCAGGGTTCAGATAACTGACACCTGACGGCTGAGACCTGACAACTGAAAATATGTTTGAAACGTTATCAGAAAGATTAGAAGGCATATTTAAAAAACTAAGAGGCCGCGGCTTTCTGAAGGAAGAGGATATTGTCTCTGCCCTTAAAGAGATTAAAATAGCCCTTCTTGAGGCAGATGTTAATTTCAAGGTTGTCAAGGATTTTACAGAAAAGGTCAGGGTAAAGGCTATTGGCAAGGAAGTGACTGAAAGTATTACCCCGGGACAGCAGGTTGTTAAAATCGTCCACGACGAACTATGCAGCCTCATGGGCAGTAGTCACACTAAAATTAATCTCGCCCCTAATCCCCCTACGGTCATTATGCTTGTGGGCCTGCATGGTTCAGGTAAGACCACAACAGCGGCAAAGCTTGCAAAACGGTTTAAAAAAGACGGCAGGAGACCCATGCTTGCTGCACTGGACACTGCGCGGCCAGCTGCAATTGACCAGCTTGTATCTCTCGGTTCACAGATAGGCACACCTGTGTACGCAACAAAGCCCGGGGAGAGTCCTTTAAGGATTTGTTCGGATTCTATTAAAAAAGCGGCAACAGAAGGTAGAGATGTGGTTATCCTGGATACGGCAGGCAGGCTTCACATAGATGAACACCTGATGAAAGAGCTTGTGGACATAAAAAATGAAGCAAAACCAAAGGAGATTCTGCTAGTAGCCGATGCCATGACAGGACAGGACGCAGTAAACATTGCAAAGTCTTTTAATGACAGGCTTGACATTGACGGCATTATTCTTACCAAGATGGACGGAGACGCCAGAGGCGGCGCAGCACTGTCCATTGTTGCTGTTACAGGGAAGCCCGTGAAATTTATAGGCGTAGGCGAAAAGATTGATTTCCTTGAACCATTTCACCCCGACAGGATGGCATCAAGAATACTGGGCATGGGTGACATTGTGAGTCTTGTGGAAAAGACCCAGGACGCCATGGATGAAAAGGAAGCCCTTAAATTACAGAAAAGACTCAGCAGAGACAAGTTCACATTTGAAGACCTTAAAAAACAGATAAAACAGATTAAGCAGATGGGTCCCCTTGAAAATATCATCGGCATGATACCGGGACTGGGCAAACAGGTAAAAAATCTCTCAATAGACGAAAAGGGATTTGTAAGAATCGAGGCAATAATCAATTCCATGACCAGGCAGGAAAGGGAGAATTATGCTATAATCAATGGCAGTCGCAAGAAGAGGATAGCATCAGGAAGCGGCACAACCGTACCCGATGTAAACAGATTATTAAAGCAATATCTTCAGATGAAGAAGATGTTCAAAAAGTTCAAGGTCGGGAAGAAATTCAATTTCGGCAAATTTTAGCGATACGGAGGAATTAATTTGGTAAAGTTAAGATTAACACGTAAGGGAGCCAAAAAAAAACCTTTCTACAGGATAATTGCTGCTGATTCAAGAGCAAGGAGAGACGGCCCATTTTTAGAGATTCTTGGAACTTATAATCCATTAAAAGATCCCTCAGAGATAAAGATAAAAACAGAAAGGGCTAAATACTGGCTTAGTCACGGAGCACAGCCAACTCCTGCTGTTAAGAAGCTCTTAAAAATCGCTGGCCTGTAAAAGGCGGCTTAAATTCATATGGAGGTTGGAGGTAGTCAGATGAAAGAGTTAATCGAGGTTATTGCAAAAGCGCTGGTTGACAAACCAGAAGATGTCTCTGTTTTTGAAGTTGAAGGGGAAAGAACAACCGTTTATGAATTGCGGGTTGCACAAAGCGATCTTGGCAAGGTTATAGGTAAACAAGGTAAAACAGCAAGGTCTATCAGGACCATCCTGAGTGCCGGAGGGACTAAACTCGGCAAGAGATGTGTCCTTGAGATATTAGAGTAAAAGAAAAAATTCTGCATCCAGACGCTCCGGAATAGAATTTAAATATAGAATTTAAATGTTGTTAAAGTTCAGGATTTTCAATGAAATGCGATGTCCTTACTCTCTTCCCTGATATAATAACTGCCTATCTCGGAGAGAGCATTTTAAAGAGGGCTCAGGAAAAAGGGCTTCTCGAGCTCAAAATATATAATATCAGGGATTTTGAGCCAGGCAAGCACAAGTCTGTAGATGATTATCCTTTTGGAGGCGGCGCAGGCATGGTACTCAAACCCGAGCCCCTCTTCAGGACAATCGATTTCATTAAAAAGGACGGGGAAAAGAGAAGAACAATTCTCTTAAGCCCCCAGGGCAAAACGTTCAATCAGTCGCTTGCAGAGGAATTTTCAAAAGAAAAGCTAAGACTTGTATTTATATGCGGCCGTTACGAAGGAATTGACGAGAGGGTAAGGATATCCCTGGCAGACGAGGAAATCTCCATAGGGGACTATGTTATGACTGGCGGAGAACTGGCTGCGCTTGTTATAATTGATGCCGCTGCAAGACTTATTAAAGGTGCTCTCGGGGACGAAAAATCGGTAGAAGAGGAGTCTTTTTCATGGGGATTGCTTGATTATCCCCATTATACAAGACCAAGGGAATTCCGGGGATTAAATGTCCCTGATGTCCTTGTATCAGGAAATCATAAAGATATCTGGCGCTGGAGAAGAAAAGAAGCGCTGAGAAAAACGCTTAAGGCAAGACCTGACCTTATAGAAAAGTTGCAGATTACTGATGAGGATAAAAAGATAATTTCAGAGCTATCCTCTGAAGAGGATAGCTGATTTCACAGATTAAAAACACAGATTACACAGATAAAAATAAATTTAGACATAAAAAATCGGTGTAATCAAGTATAATTATTATACTAGGAGGAACAATAATTGGACGCTGTAAAAATCATAGAAGAGGGCCAAAAAAAGAATATCCCGCCTTTTAGAGTTGGTGATACTGTCAGGGTAAGTACGAAGATTAAAGAAGGGGACAAAGAAAGGCTTCAGGCCTTTGAAGGTTATGTAATAGCAAGAAGAGGAAGCGGCACCAGGGAGACCTTTACAGTGAGAAAGATATCCTATGGAATCGGCGTTGAAAGGATTTTCCCGATCCATTCTCCGCTGATTGACAAGATAACGCTCATAAAAGAGGGGTTTGTCAGAAGGGCAAAGCTATACTACCTGAGAGGCAAAAAAGGCAAGGCAGCAAAGATAAAAGATAAACCCTTTGCCAAAATCCAGACCAGGAAATAGGCGGTATTGCCTTTTTGAAGGCTACCCTTGACATCACAGCAATTTATTTTTCATCATAAATAAATTGCTGTTTATTAAATGGCTCGCCAAAAAAACAAAAAATCAATATTCCTGTATGATGAGAAAATCAGAAACAATTATCCTGTTGTCGCAGGTATTGATGAGGCAGGGAGGGGACCGCTGGCAGGGCCGGTCGTTGCATCTGCTGTAATACTTCAGCCCGGACTTTTTATAAATGGCCTCAGGGATTCAAAACAGGTCCCTGAAGAGGAGCGCAAAAGACTATTTCTGGATATTACAGGAAGTTCCAGCAGTATCGGCATTGGAATAATAAACGCGGATATTATCGACAAAACAAATATCCTTAAATCCACAAGGCTTGCCATGGAAAAGGCAGTTAAAAATCTGCCCCGGCCCCCGGATATACTACTGATAGATGCTGTTAGCTTACCCGGCCTCAAAATTATCCAGAAATCAATAATAAAAGGTGAATCCGTGAGTGCATCAATTGCTGCTGCATCCATTATCGCAAAAACAGTGAGAGACGATATCATGCTGACTTATCACGAGGAATACCCGAATTATAACTTCAAGGGGCATAAAGGTTATCCAACAAAGGAACATGTCGAACTCATACGCTTGCACGGGCCGTGCCCTATTCACCGTAAAACCTTCAGAAAGGTAATGGAATTAGAACTTCCTCTTAAAATATGAATAGTCCATGACTTGTCTGCGGCTCGTCAATGGCCCGCAGGGTTGAGCAGAGAGGACAGGAATACGGGTTTCAGAGCAGCCTTTCTGTTTCTTCATTATTGCCTGTTTGTTATATTTCTTAAATATATTTAAAAAGGTCTTTATGTGAAATGACACCAACTGCTCATGCTATTAGCATTTTAGCAGATGGACATGGATAAGTAAAATATGGTATTATTGATTTCTGCTTTTTATATATAATATAAAAAGCACTCTTTGCCCTTATATCACAATTATAAGGGCTAATCTTCCTGCAAGAGACTTCGCAGAAGAGTGGGAGTGTAGAAGATTAATTCATAAGGAGATATAAAAATGGATTATTATGAACACATCATAATTCTTGACCCGAACGTTGATGAGAAAACAGTAGAAAGTACTGTTGAACGAGTTAGTGACTTAGTAGTCAAAAAAGGCGGTGAAGTCCTCAAATCAGAGAAATGGGGACTCAAAAAATTGGCCTACAACCTGAAAAAGCAGAATAAAGGTATATATATACTGCTTTTTTTCAAAGCCCCCCCCCCTGTTATAGCAGAGCTTGAAAGATTTTATAAGGTCTTTGAACCTCTTCTTAAGTTTTTAATCATAAAACTTAAAAAAAAGAAGCATATTGAATCCGTCCTGTCAGCCATATCAGAAACAAAGAGCAGCCAGGACACAGAGTCCGCATCTAAGGGAGAGGAGAATAAAAGTGTTTAATAAAATAATCCTTATAGGAAATCTGACAAAAGACCCGGAGGTTCGATATACACCCCAGGGGACATCTGTATGTAATTTCAGGCTTGCCGTTAATCACAGATATAAACAGGGCGATGATTTGAAGAAAGAAGTTACTTTTATAGATATAGTCGTCTTCGGCAAACAGGCTGATACCTGTGGTCAGTATCTGAACAAGGGCAGCAGCATTCTTGTAGATGGCAGGCTTCAGGAGAGACGCTGGGAGACAGATGATGGACAGAAAAGGAGTAAATATGAGGTTGTCGCGCAAACCGTTCGGTTTCTCTCCAGAAAGACAGACGATAATGCCAGTGGGCGAGAAAACATCTCTCCTCCCGAGGAAGCAACAGACTTGGAGCCGTTTTAAAAACATTTAAAATCCGTTGGGTTTTTAATATTCAGAACTCATGATTTTATAATTATAAGGGGAATGAAAAGTGCGATATAATAGAAGATTTCAAATGAGAAGGTCCTGCAAATTTTGTTCAGGTAAAGTTGCCTTTATAGATTATAAAGATATAAAAATTCTCAGGGGTTACCTTACCGAGAGGGGCAAAATCATGGCAGGAAGAATGACAAACACCTGTGCAAAACATCAGAGAGAGCTGACAGCCGCAATAAAGAGGGCAAGGAATATAGCTCTCCTGCCGTTCGTGGAAAAATAATGCGGGTTTCAAAAGAGTGGGTATCTATTTTAGCGAATGAGATAATCAAGGTTCTGTGTGAAAAAAAGCTCATCGGATTAAAAAACTCACGAGATGACGTTATAAAGCTGACAAATAAATTAATATTTGACGAACTTATCGTAGAAGAACAGCTTAACAGGGAAGTAAGAGAATTTCTTAAAAAATATGATGTTGAAATAGAAAAAGGAAGGCTTGATTACCGCAGGCTTTTTGAACTCACAAAACAAAAATTTATCAAGGAGAAAAATATTATTTTGTGAGACTCTCTAATGAGAAACTTACTCACCTGACACATGTCCTGCTGAGGGGCCTTCTGGAGAATAATGTAATCACTCCTCTGGCCGAAGAGGCAGAAATACGGCGGGAAATCAAACGTATTATTACAAAGGAGTTGAAAATTTCTGCGGACATAGATACCTCGGTTCGAAATAAACTTCATTCCTATTCAAAGAAAATACCAGAAGGAAGCACTGAATGGGAGGTTCTGTATCAGAAATTTTTTAACGAAGAGACGGTCAAAAAAGGCAGAACGTAGAAGGAGTATCTACCCTTCCGTACTGGCACTCCTGTATATAGTTTTTTTTTATCTTTCCGTAAGCTATTCCGATACTTCGGGACTACCTGATTTTCTAAATACAAAAATTATTTTATCTGCATGGTTTTTGACACTCGTGATAACCACTGGGATCAGCCTGTACTTATACATCAAAAAAAGATCTACTCTCCCGGAATTGAAAAGCCTTGAATTTCTTCTGCCTCTGATGCTTATTATTCAAAGCTTGATTCAGTTTTCCGGAAAACCCCTGTTATCCCTAATCTATATCCCTTTTATTGTTGTAATATCCAGCTACTTCCACTTTAAGGTCATCATAGGCTGCCTGATGGCTATATTACTTTTAGGGTTGTCTAACCTTTGGTTAAGCAAGGGATATCTTGCCCAGGAAGGAGGAATTTACTTATCAATATTGGTCACCGGGATTGTTTCCTGCTTTATGTTTTACAGGGTAACAAAAAAATCAAAAAAAGCCGTTAAAGACCTCGAGGAACTTAAAAGCAGCGCCCTGAATCTTGAGGCCTCAACTGAAAGTTCCCTTATTGACGAAGACAGGTTCTCACATCTGCTCAAATCTATCTTTGAAACTCAGAAAGAGTTAGACACCATGATAAATTTCACAAAAAAATTAACAGGAGCAAATTCAGCTGCACTCTTTGTTCTTGAAGGCGACAATCTTGTTCTAAAGTCCTCCACAGAAAATGTCAGTCCGGAGCTGACACATGCTGATAGAGGTTATTTGTTGGAAATAATTAGAGGGAAAAAACCAATAATACAGCCAAAATTCAAGGGTGGTTTTTTTGAGCTACGTTACTCCCACCCAAAGGATATAGGGTCTTTTCTGTGTGTACCTGTACTTGACGGTGATATTCCTATCGGGATCCTCATAGTGGACAGCAGCAGGGAAAACGCCTTTGGTGAGCGTGAAAAGGAAACCGCCGTGGAATTCGCACTTCAGATAAACCAGATATTGAGCAGGACCCGAACATACATGGAAGTGGAAAGGTTTGCCAGAGGATTTAAGGCGCTGCACGATGCAAGTAAAGAGCTCAGCTCTTCCCTGAAAGTTGAAGAAATAGCTGAAAGATTTGTAGGTCTGGTATCGGGAATGCTGAGTTCCTCAGCGGTCGGTTATTTTATCGCTGATAAGGGAAAGTTGAGAGTTATTGCAAAAAAGGGTTTTGAGCCTGAGAAGGAATCTTTTTATCCCAAAGGCACGTACTTTGACCTGATTATCAGGAACAAACAGCCGCTGCACTTTTCGCATCTGCATAAAAAAGATGGGATATTCCCTTTTAAAATAACTGGGGCCAAATCTTTCCTGGGAATTCCAGTTATGCCTGAAAATGAGGTGATAGGCATTATTGCGGTAACTTCAAAAGAGCCTGATGCAATAAGTTCTTTTCAGGTGTATATCATAAAGACATTAGCTGACCAGGTGGCCATGTATATAATCAACGCCCAGCTCCATAAAGAAGTCGAAAAGCTTGCTATAACAGACGGACTTACAGGCCTCTACAATCACAAATATTTCCAGGAAAGGCTAAGCGAGGAATTTAAGAGGATTAAAAGAATTCCTCAGCCTCTATCTTTAATGCTTATAGACATAGACCATTTTAAAAAGATAAATGATGCTTACGGCCACCCCGCAGGAGACACGGTTCTTGAAAATATAGCACTGATTCTAAAAAAGGCCCTGAGAGGAATAGACATCCTCGCCAGATACGGCGGAGAGGAGTTTGCAGCAGTGCTGGTAGGCACAGGAGGTAACGGAGCCAAAAAAATGGCAGAAAGATTCAGAGCCTCTATGGCGAAAAATCCTTTTTTTATAAATGAAAATAAACTGACAGTAACTGTAAGCATCGGTATAGCCACATACCCGCATGATGTGGTAACAAAGGACAACCTTATTGACAGGGCAGACAAGGCGCTTTACTATGCAAAAAAAAGTGGACGGAATCAGGTATGTGAATGGAAAGAAGTAGCAAAAACTCTTTAAGATTGTATTCTTAAAACTCATAAATTAAGAGGGCTAAAGTAGGTATTGATGGAAGTTAAAGTAAACAAAGGCATTTTATCCATAACGCAGGGTGACATAACAAGACAGCAAACCGAGGCCATTGTAAATGCTGCCAATAAAAGCCTAAGGGGCGGAGGCGGGGTGGATGGAGCTATCCACAAGGCAGGAGGGCCGGATATTCTTAAGGAGTGTATAAAAACAGGAGGCTGTGAGACCGGTGAAGCCGTTATAACAACAGGGGGAAATCTGAAGGCAAAATATGTAATTCACACTGTTGGCCCAATTTACAGAGACGGGCTGCATGATGAAGCCAGGCTTCTTGGGAATGCGTATCAAAACAGTCTAAAACTTGCTTCACTAAAAGGCATCAAGAGCATTGCCTTTCCATCGATAAGTACCGGAGCATACGGATACCCTCTTGAGTATGCTGCAGGCATAGCTTTAGATACAGTAATAACTTACCTTAAGGAATATACTGACATCGGGCTTATACGCTTTGTTCTTTTCGGGCAAAAGGCTTATGATGCGTATGAAAAAATATTAAAACAGCTTACTAAAGGTTAAGAGACAACTTTTAGCATACCCCCGACTGCTCTGATATTAGCAACATTAACAGACTAGTTTTTGTCATTGCGGCTTGCCTGCAATCCTTCTCCCGATGCTTCGGGATTCGGAATCGAAAGAAAGATTCCCGACAAGCCCTGCACCAGACGGTGCAAGGGCAAGCGGGAATGACATAGAACGTAGTCTTACTTATAAACTCATTAGTAACTGAATAATAAGGAAAACAATATTGTCTTATCTTAAGAGCAGAACTGAAAACAGGTTTAAACTGATTTCAGACTTTAAACCTAAAGGCGACCAGCCAAAGGCCATCGACAGTCTTACCAAAGGTATTCTGAAGAAACTCAAACACCAGGTCCTTCTGGGTGTTACAGGCTCGGGCAAGACATTCACTATTGCCAATGTCATTGCAAATGTAAACAAACCCGCGCTTGTCATAGCCCACAATAAAACCCTTGCTGCCCAGCTTTACGGAGAGTTCAAGACGTTCTTCCCTGACAATGCAGTTGAATATTTTGTGAGCTATTATGACTATTACCAGCCTGAGGCATATGTACCTTCAACAGATACATACATAGAAAAAGATGCCATGATAAACGACGACATTGACAGACTGAGGCATTCAGCAACCCGTGCTGTAATTGAAAGAAACGATACAATTATTGTTGCTTCAGTCTCATGCATCTACGGTATCGGCTCGCCCGATGATTATCTCGATATGCACCTCTTTATTGAAGAAGGAATGCATACAGAGAGAGATTCTTTCTTAAGAAGGCTTGTGGATATGCTTTACGAACGCAGTGAGGAATTCAAAAGGGGCACCTTCAGGGTGCGTGGGGATATTGTCGAGATATTTCCTTCCTTTTCCGGCGATAACGCTGTAAGGATTGAATTCTTTGGCGATGATATTGATGCGATACATGAGATTGATTCACTGACAGGTAAGGTCTTGAGACGCATAACAAAGACTGCGCTGTATCCGAACAGCCACTGGATTACGCCAAGGCCAAGGCTTGAAAGGGCATTCTCTGCAATTAATGACGAACTTGAAGAGAGGATTGATTTCTTCCTTAAACAAAACAAACAGCTTGAGGCCCGGAGGCTTGAGCAGAAAACAAGATTTGATCTGGAGATGCTCAGAGAATTTGGCTACTGCCACGGAATAGAAAATTATTCAAGACATCTGAGCGGGAGGGCTCCAGGTGAACCGGCTTCCTGCCTTATAGATTATTTCCCTGAGGATTTCCTGATAATAATAGATGAATCACACGCGACAATCCCCCAGATAGGTGGCATGTATGAAGGCGACAAATCGCGCAAACAAACCCTTGTTGGTTTTGGCTTCAGGCTCCCGTCTGCGCTAGATAACCGCCCGCTTAAATTCAGTGAGTTTGAAGACAGGGTAAACCAGGCTGTATACATTTCGGCGACCCCTGCAGAATATGAGATTAAAAAATCAGACAATAGAATAATTGAACAGATAGTCAGGCCAACAGGTTTAACAGAGCCTGAGACAGACTTAAGACCTGTTAAAGGCCAGGTGGACAATCTTTTTGGCGAGATTAAAGAAAGGGCAAAGAAGGGGGAACGGGTACTGATAACAACACTTACAAAGAAAATGGCAGAGGATATTACAGAGCATTACACTGAATTAGGACTAAGGACAAGGTACCTGCATTCAGATATAAATACACTTGAAAGGGTGGAGATACTGAGGGACCTGAGGCTCGGGAAATTTGATGCCCTTGTTGGAGTGAATTTACTGAGAGAAGGGCTTGACCTTCCGGAAGTCTCACTTGTTGCCATACTTGACGCGGATAAAGAAGGGTTTCTGCGCTCTGCCCGCTCCCTTATCCAGACTGCGGGCAGGGCAGCAAGGAATATAAACGGCAAGGTAATTTTCTATGCTGATACAGTTACAGGCTCAATACAGAAAGCTTTAGATGAAACAAAAAGACGGCAAAAGATTCAGAAAGAATATAATGTCAAAAACAGGATAACACCTAAATCAATTACAAAAAACATAACAAATATTCTTGCGTCAATCTATGAGGCTGATTACTGGACAGTACCCGCGGTAGCAGAGGAAAAAACTGAATACGGGAATGAGGAAACAATTAAAACACTTGAAGCAGAAATGAAAAAGGCTGCGGAAAAACTGGAATTCGAAAAAGCAGCGGAGCTGAGGGACAAGATTAAGACAATCAGGAACTGGCAGATTACGGTAGGGATAAAGACTTGAATAGTGGTATTCACTGAAAGCGTTTGCAAATATTGTAAATGCTTTTAGTGGTTACCGCAAGTGCGTGCAGGAGAGAAAAAGATGAATATTATCCGGTACTTAATCAGATTTTGATACATTCGTAAAAAGTCATCGAATGGCTAAGTGAAGCTCCCCGCCTACAAGGCGGGGCTTCCGAGCAAGGAATAATTATTTTTATTTATATAGCTGCCTTTCATCCCCGCTCACAGAGCTGGGCATTCAGGCAGCATCCTCGTAATGATTTTGATATACAAGACGTAGTGTATTTTTGTGAATGAGGCTATACATGCGGTATGCCGAACGAGCAAAAATACGCTACGACGCAGTAGATCGGAATTATTACGACGCCATCAGGTTTTATTCAAGCTCCAGTCATAATCCTGATATTCGATTTTTATTTCCTTTCCGTTTTCCATCAGAAATTTTCTGTCATCCCGGTTATACAGATAGGGCGCAATAAACTGTAATCTTTCATATTGGTCCTTCCCAAATTCGCTTTTATACCATTTAAATATACGGGAGAGAAATACACGATTATTTGTTCTTCCTACTATTACACCCCCTGAATTAAAAAATCTTCTTGCTGCCATGTCCAGTTCCTCATCTAATTTTTCCGGGGTATAAAAAGCAATGGGCGGGCATGAGACCGAGACACAGACAAGGGCAAAGTGGAGTCGGGGTTCAAGTTGTTTAATAGAAAAACTGAACTTTCTGTCTCTTTTCCTGAATCTCAGGTAGCTTCTGCTGCCGCGCAATATCCCGTGCTCTATATCGTCAAGACTGAAAAACATATCACCTACCTGATAATGAATTCTTTTAAAAAAACTCCTCACTTCTTTTACAGAATCTCTTATGCCGAGTTTTATAACTCCATGGATTGCAATAAAATTATACAGATTTATCCAGAAGGCTATCTTCTCTTCTCTGCTTTTCAGCTCACTTAAATCCATATTTTTCAAGGTGTAACTTAATTTTAGATATTCCTCATATTCTTCAGATCTCTTCATACGCTCATAGGCCACTTGGCCTTTTTGCGTATCGAAAAATGCGCTGCTGAGTGCGTTCATTGAGCTCCAAAGCTTAACAGCTATCTCCTCCGGAGGAATATCCTGACGGGGTTTGCCGTCATTCAATACAACCCTGTCAACAAGTATATTATCCTCAAATAATTCATCTTCTTCCCAGTCATCTCTTAATACAAGCTGGTATTTGGCTAAAACACTGTTTTTAAAACCTGTATTAGTAAAATTTTGAGGAAAATTGCCCGGTTCCTCCTGCCAGTTGACATCATACTCTTCTGAGAAAAGTCCCGGAATGTTCGTAATGCCTTTAACACTTTGTAAAAGGTTTTCCGCTCTATTGCCGGTATCAAATTCAGTATCAGCTCTTGTAAAGACAGCACCCGGTAATACGGTTAACATTAAAATCAGTGCTGTTATAAAAAAAATAATTTTTTTCATAAACATTTCTTGTGCCAAATTAAAAAGTTCTATGCAGTTTTTGCCGCGCCTTTACAATAAAGAAGAGCGAAAAATAATTTATTTTATTATAACAAATTTTACCCTGAGTTGCCGATGTAACATTAACCGCATATGAATTTTCGCGTTGATTCATAGGTCAAAGGTTTAAACCGGTTCATGATTATCAATAATCTCCACTCCTGCGTATTTAAAAAGAATAAATAAGTCTTGTAACAAACAGATGGTTTGATATAATGGGGTAAATGAGAATAATATCTAAATAGCAGGATTAAAGATATCACAATGAATTATGTATATTTTTTGGTCATGAGCCAGTCGTTAAAAAAATTACATTTACATATATATTTTGTTACAATCTTTGAAGACAGAGGCTATTATTCTTTATAATAAGAGGAAGTCATGTTTTTAATTTATTGTTTGATGGTAAAACATCTTTAATGACAGACAATAAAACAAAGAAAGAGCATAGCCGTATTCAGGTAAATCAAAATAAGGCCACAGACCTGAAATCTACTATATACTATCACAGGGCATATAGAAAAGTCTCATATCCCGGCAAGCGTATTTTTCTAAAATTTTTAATCTTCACTTCACCTTTGATAGTTGCTGTTTTATTCCTTTCCCCCGGACTGACCTTGATTATGAGCAATTTTGTTAAATACGTGATACTGGCATCTTTTTCATATGAGAGTATAGATATCCTGACTCAACAGTATTTGCTGGGTGATATCCATGTGCTTGATTTCTCCACGAAATACCCTACGCCGCTTTTTTCCTTTTCATTATTTATATTTTCCTTCCTGACCATAGTTTTAATACACAAGCTCAGAATCCCCAAACCTATCGCTTTATGGATAATCTTTTTATCATTTATGAACCTTGTTTCCTCTGTATTTTTTACATTTTTCCCTACAGCGTTTCCGTATGATACAAAACTATTCTCAGAGCTATACATCAAAACCGAAATAAATATGTGGCTGTTCGTCCCCATAATTACCGGGATATCAATACTGCCGCTGCCTTCCAGCACGTTTTCTAAATTTATTATCACTTCCTTGACTCTCATTTATTCTGTGATTTTTGGCGTTGTAAGATATGTCGTCTTTATGTATATCCTCAGAAAGTTCTCTATTATATTCATGCCGACCCTCTTTTTCTCCTTTGGCCCCCTTATGGACTTCTTTTATATAGTCAGTATTTTTTCGCTATATGTCAGCATTATTTCAAAGAAAACAAAACGGGACATTAAAGCATGGAATTGGTCATATTAATTCTTAAATCTTATTTAATCTTTGCTGTGTGCGTGCTGGTCATGTATACAATAAGGCACTTTATATTTACCTTAAACCGCCTCACAGGCGAACAGATGATTTACTATCAGGATATTGTTGATTCTGAACTTCCAAGTATTGCGGTATTAATCCCTATGCATAACGAGGAACTGGTCGCAAAAAATATACTTGACCGCCTTATATCCGCAGAGTACCCCCTGGATAAGATAGACATAATACCTATCAATGATCATTCCGAAGACAGGACAAAAGAGATACTGGATGAGTATGCGGCAAGATACAGGCATATAAAGCCGCTGCACAGGAGCTCTAAAAGACGGGGGAAACCAGCCGGACTTAATGATGCCATGAGATTAACAAAGGCAAAGGTCATAATAGTATTTGACGCAGATTATCTTCCAGCAAAAGGAACTCTGAGGGATATTGCCATTTCCTTTAAAGACCCTGAGGTAGGGGCCGTAATGGGAAGGGTAATACCGGAAAATACTGCCAAGAACCTGCTTACCAGGTGCCTTGACCTTGAGAGGTCGGGAGGCTATCAGGTAGACCAGCAGGCGAGATATAATCTAAGACTCCTGCCCCAGTATGGAGGAACGGTAGGCGGATTCAGAAGAGACGTGGTTTTATATCTTGGAGGATTTGACCCTAATATACTGACAGAAGATACTGAACTTACATACAAGCTTTTCATAAACGGATGGAAGGTGGTCTATGCAAACAGAGTAGAGTGCTACGAAGAGGCTCCGGAGGACTGGGACGTAAGGTCAAAGCAGATAAGAAGATGGTCACGTGGACATACCCAGGTAATGTTCAAATTCTTTCTGCCGTTAATTAAATCAAAGCACCTTAATATGAGAGAAAAGATTGATGGCCTTTTCCTCCTCTTTGTCTATTCAGCTTCTCCCATACTTTTCACAGGGATATTTGTTTCTCTGACACTGTTCTTTCTGGGAGAGATGAAGATTTTATCAGGATTATTAATGTTTTTGTTTATAGCATCTTTTAACACATTTGGTAACTTTGCCCCCTTCTTTCAGATTGGCATCGCCGTTTTCATTGACGGCGGTGTTGAAAAGATACGTCTTCTGCCCCTCCTTATTTTCAACTTTTTCTTTAATATGGTTTTTATGTCTCTTGGATTCCTTGATGCAATCATTGACCTTATAACAAAAAGAAAAGCTTACTGGTATAAAACAGTCAGATTTCGTACTGAGGCCAGGAAAGGCTGATGATTACATTTCTCGTCTTTGTAGTTTTTTTTATATTATTGTTAATACCGTTCACGCTGGGGATTATCGAGCTGATTAAGCGCAGGGATGCAGCACCTTTATTCATTGACAAAAATTACACAAAGGACCCGAGGTTTTTCGGAAAATCATTTAAGTTAATTATGGAAAACGCAATTGGACACGATGATTTAAAGCCGGGATTCAAAACGGTAAAATTATCTAAAGATGAAACTGTAGAGATAGCCCCCTACAAAAAGATCTATGCCGGGGAGGAAGGCAATCATGTATCCTATATAATCGGAGATTTTGTCTCCACAGGGAAAGTTCGGTTTAAGAAAGAGATTTATGTGAAAGGAGATACCGCTATCGGCAGTGAGAATATGTTTCGCGCTATAGCCTGTATGGGAAATGTCTTTATTTCTGAAAAGACAAACATTATCAGATGGGTAGATGCAGAGGGGAATATAGATGTATGCAGGGAATGTAATCTTGGCATCAGTATATCTTGTGGCGGACAACTGAGAATCAGTAAACACTGCAGGTTCAAGCGACTTTACGGGTTACCGATAATTACCACCTATGATATACCCCTGATAATATATAATTTACATAAAATAACTGAAAAGGCAGAAGATTACGATATGGAACCAGGCGGGGACAAGGAAACAGGCGGCACAGCAGATATGGCATGGGCTACAAACGATAAGGATCTCGACAGGAGCAGGCAGATAAACGAAATAACAGATACGGCATGGGTTATAAATGAAAAGAATTCAGTTATCCCTCCTTTTACACAAATTGCAAAGGATTTTATTATAAAGAGAAATCTGAGGGTTAAAAGGAACTGTATATTTATGGGAGATATAAAGACCTATGGAGATCTGATTATAGAAAAAGATGTTAAAATTTTTGGTAATGTCTTTAGTGAGAGAAACATAGAAATCGGACATGACACGGTAATTTCGGGAGATGTCTTCTCACAGGGAACCGTTAATATCAGGGAAAGGGTAAAGATAGGAAATTCAGGGAAAATCAAATCAGTAATTGGAAAAAAAGGAATCATGCTTGGCCGTGATGTCAAAATTTACGGCTATGTTATGACTGAAGGCTCGGGAAAGATAGTATGAAAAAGGCCTTTATCATTGCAGTAATTTTGGCCATAGCCTTTTTTTCGCTTTACAGTATTTACCGTATATACTGGACTTCAAAACTCTCACGGACACAGGAAATAACTGTCCTGCTGGTACAAAACCCGTTTCTTACTGCTGATTCATATCATATCCTCGAAGCATATAAACATGTCCTGGATGAAGAAGGAGTTTCCTACAAGATAATCAGCGATGATATCCTTCTCAACCTTAACTTTAACGATATTATAGAGAACATACCGGTTATAATATTTCCGGATGGTATAGCTCAAAGCCTGTCTAAAAGATTAAAGCCATGGATAAAGGATTATCTTTTAAATGGCGGCAATGTTGCTGTTATTTATGACGCCGGTATAAAAGATTCAAAAGGACATTTTCTCAAAGAAGCCCATTTTGCAGATATAACAGGGATAAACTACATTACGTATGACAAACTCCGTGATAAATCGTACGGTACGGGTTATATAAGGATAAGCGCGGAAAATTCAAAGTTCCTCCAGTTGCCCCCGGGAAAAACAAGTAAAGATTATTATGTTCTGGGCGGGTATGCATACGGCAATCTGAAGTATCCTATTGCAAAGAATGAGTTAAAACACGATATCAGAAATGATGAGATTCTTGCCGATGTAATAACAGAGGAAGGGGGAAAGTACCCTGCCGTGGTAATGCGGGATTACGGAAAGGGTAAGGTTCTCTATGTAAACCTCCCATTAGGGCATTTAAAGACCTATTCTGACGACCTCCTTATAAGGACGTTCCTGAGAACATTTCTTTTCAAAGTGGTAAAGATACCGCATATTCTGAATGTCCGGCATGGAAAAGGCGGCCTGGCTATTAACTGGCATATTGATGCAAACATTGACTGGAAAAGTATTCCTTATATGTTTAAAAATAACTATCTCAGAAAAAATATAGAGTACTCATTTCACATAACTGCCGGTGATTTCAGGGATAAACCAGGAGACGGGTTAGGGTTTGATGCGTGCGGAAAAGGCAGGCGTTTTGTTAAAGATATACTCGATTACGGAGTTATAGGCTCACACGGCGGATGGGCACATAACTGGTTTCCGGAAAAAATTCAAACAGGCGAATTTAAAGAAAAGGACATATACAAATATATTAAAAAGAACACAGATTGCCTTGAGAGTATAACCGGGTATAAGATACTTGAATATTCAGCGCCTACTGGAGTCCATCCCCAGCCTGTAACAACTGAGGTGCTGGAGAAGTTAGGGTTTTCAACATACTATTATACAGGGGATTCAGGTTCAGCCCCGAACAGGACATTTTTGAACGGAAAGATTATTTCTGAAAAAGTCTTTGCCTTTCCCATTATGCCGTTTGGCAAATATGCCTCCTTTTTTGAGATGAAGGAGGGAGGAGAAACAGAAGAAGATGTGGGAAAATGGCTCATTGAAACACTGAATTATGTAGTCAGGAACAAAACAGTAAGGCTCATATATTCTCACCCTTATGACATACCCAAATATCCAAATGCATTTAAATCCCTTCTGGACTATGCAGGCCAACTGCAGGAAAAAGAAAAACTTGAAGTAAAGTCGATGAGCTACTTTATTAAATTTTTACAAAGATTTTTAAAGACCAGCTACTCATTTAGAAAAGAAAACAACAAACTGCTCGTAGCCCTGAAAAATCCCGAAGGTTTGGAGGGAATAACCGTGGCTATTCCCAAAAAAAGCTATAAGAGGCCTGACTCTGACGGTATAGGTATTCAGGAGGATGAGGACTACTATTATCTGAGTGTAAAGGAAAATATAAATGAAAAAAACATTTATGTGGATGCCCTTTGATTTGAATATTGTCTCTTAAAATACCGAATAGTAAAACAGAATTACAGTGACCAGAGAGATATTTAATTTAATCACTTCAGTGCAGAGGCCTCTTACCAGGCTGCACAAAGGAAAGATTTCAGATTGAAGATTTTCATTGTATTTGGTACCAGACCTGAAGCCATAAAGCTTGTGCCTTTGATTTATGCCCTTAAGGATTCCTTTACTCTGAAAGTGGTCTCTTCAGGCCAGCATTCCGAGCTCCTTAAGCAGGTTATTGATTTTTTCAGAATAAAAACCGACTACAGTTTTGGATGCATGACTGAAAAACCTGATCTGGAACGTCTTTATGAGTGCATCCACAGGGAAATGAGAAAAGCAATAGATAAAGAAAACCCTGATTTGATAATTGTTCAGGGGGATACCTTTACCTCATACTCAGCAGCCTTTGTAGGATTTATGCTTAAAAAACCTGTATTTCACCTTGAGGCCGGATTAAGGACCTTTAAGCGTTTTTCCCCTTTCCCTGAGGAGATGCTAAGACTTCTCGTAAGCAGGCTCGCAGATTTTCACTTTTCACCTACCAGGAAAGCCTTGGAAAATCTTGTATCCGAAGGGATAAGAAAGGACAGAATACTAATTACCGGCAATACAATAGTTGATGCCCTGCTACTTTCCCAGAAGTTAACAGATGAAAATATGGTTCTTCAGGAACTTGCATGTCAGGACAACAACATAATAGAACTGCTTAAGAGCAAAAAACTTGTCCTGTTCACATCGCACAGGAGGGAAAATATTGGTGAACCTCTTAAAAAAATCTGCAGGACACTAAAAAAACTGGCAAAAAGCCATGAAGATATCTTCTTCCTGTGGCCTCTTCATAAAAATCCAATGGTTAGAGAGATAGTATTTGAGGAGATGAAGGATAAACCGGACAATATCGTCCTCACAGACACATTATCCTACCAGACAATAGTATACTTAATGAAAAATTCCCATATAATTATGACGGATTCGGGCGGAATACAGGAGGAAGTACCCACATTCGGAAAGCCCGTATTGATTCTGAGGGATATTACAGAGAGGCCGGAAATTGTTGACTCAGGCCTGGGTTTTATTGTAGGGAGTGACGAAGACAGGATAATTGAGGTCTTTTCACGCATTAACAGTGATATAAAAAAATATGATGCTTTTTCAAAGATACGCAATCCGTTCGGGGATGGAAAGGCATCAGAGAGGATTCTACAGTTACTCCAGCTCGACTCGGTCAGATCTTTTATAGATAATTACCCATCATCCTCTGAAGATGTTTTAGATTTTAAAAATAAAATCACGGTTTAGGAGGTTAGCCAATGAAAAAGGCTTTCACGCTATTCGTATTAGCCAGTAGTTTTATGATTTCACTTCAGGTAAATGTATTTGCACAGGATGAACAAGAGAAAAGACATCGTCTCGAAGCAAATTTTTCTTATGAACACTTAACCCCTCGCGATGTTTACGGCTCATGGAAAACCCTATCAATTGGTTTTTATAACAAACTTAAAAGTGATCTTACCTATTTCCTTCAGTTAGGGGTCTTCTCCAGGGATGAAGGGGATGCAGGACTTGGCACTTTGGGAGTATATAAAGACTGGGGAAGCCGTTTCTACACTTACTCTGCGCTGTCTGGAAGTACAAACTCAGAATATCTGCCCAGGTTTAGAATAGATAATGATTTTAATCTTAAAATAGGGTCAAAGAAAAACCTCGTTTGGACTGCGGGAATCTCTTATATAAGGTACTTTGATGTCCATAAAGACTTAATCCTTTCTACTGGGCTGACGTTGTATCACCAGGAGTGGATACTGAGCTACAGGGTCTTCAGAAATGACAGCAGTCCTGGAAATGTCATTTCATATTCCCATCTTGTAAGTACCGGATATGGCAGGGAAGGCTGGCAGTGGACATATCTTGACTTTTCATATGGAAAACAAGCATATCTTGCTATAAATTTAGCAAGTCCCGAACAGGTAGCACAAAACTCTTCTTATGCCGCGTTCAAGCACAGGAGATGGCTGGGCATTGACTACGGTATTTTTATGGATATCAGCTATCTGAAACTTGAAGACGGATATGAAAAATACGGCTTCTCCCCCGGCATCTTTAAGCAGTTCTAAGAATTCCGGCAACTTTATAATTAGCAGATAGACCTTAAACCCTGGTTATATTGATATGTCAGAGAATCAGCGGTATTTTTATGATGATAAATATTTCCGGAGGAAATTAACCAGATTTTATATTAATAACTATAGACAAAGGATTTGATGCCTTCTTTTTGCAGTAGTATTTTGGAAGATTCTAAAGCATCTTTTCTTCTGTCAAACTTGCCAATCAGAACCCTGTGCAGTGCCTTCCTGCCAAGCCTTGACTGCCTTAAAATAAACCCCTTATAGCCTTTCTGTTTTAACTTGTCAATCAGCGATAAAGCATTGCTTTCATTTCCAAAAGCACCCACCTGAATTGAATAAACCTGTTTCTTTAAAAATTCTGACTTGGGGGGCGGTCTTCGTTTTTTTTGAACTGCCTTCGGCCTGTCACTGCTGACCGGGGGAGTTATCTCCTCTTTCTCTATTTCCCCTGCCGGGAGCAGCTCTGTTGTCGTTTCTTCCTGAACAGTGCCCTCTTCCCTGGAGACATCCTCTGATTTATCAATATCTGAAGAAGGGGAAATCTCATCTGTCTTTACCATATCTGCCGGTAGTGAGCCGGTTATTGTTTCCTCCTGAACAGTCTCCTCTTTTCCCGGGGTTTCGTCAAAAATAAATCCTATGAGTTTTTCATCTATACCAGCAAAAAGCAATAAACCAACGCCCAGTCCAGCGAAAATCAGTGCAACCACATAAAACAGCAGGGACTTCTTTGCGCGACGCTTTCTTGTTTTCCTATGATGCCTATAGTTTCTTCCAATTAAATCTTCGTCCAGTCCGTTATCAGCATAATCCTCTTTTTGGTCAAGCGCCTCCTCACTAAATAATTTACCTTCGACTCTGTCCGCATAATCCTCTTTCTGCTCAAGCAAATCTTTTTTTAATGATTCGTCTGCGGCTCTATCATCAAAATCCTCTTTCTGTTCTGCTGTCTCTTTATTAAATGATTCACTAACAGCTCTGATTGGTTCTGAATCGCCTGGTTTTTCTTCGACAGGAAATGGACTGAGATCTTCTTCAACAGAAGTCTCATCAGATATTCTCCCGGTTTTTGATTCTACAACAGGTTTGTCCAGGATATTCAGGGTCTTGGAAACAAGCTCATCCTTATCCAATGGTTTTACCATAACGTCAACAATGCCGACTGTCGCGGCATATCGCGGGTCCAGTTCCCCTGAATAAGGAATCAGCATAATGACAGGGACTTTTTCAAAACCTTTAACAGCATGAATTGACTTGCAGATACTTATTCCCTCAGAGCCGAATGAAAGAAGGCTTATAAAAATAAGATCGGGTTTTATTTGTCTGGTTTTTTCAAGGGCATTTTCAGGATCTGAGGCAATGATTACTTCAAGGCCTTCTGCTTCAAGCGTCCTGGAAATCAGATTGCAGGCACTATGGTCATCATCTATTACAATGATTTTCCCTTCGCGGCTTTCATTCATAACTTTTATTAAACGTTTCCCAGAAATTCTATTTTTCTCAGTTGAAACCCCGGTCTGCTAAAATTATCTAGTGTGCTGTCCCTAACAGTTCTGTACATTTTTTGCTGTGTCATTCTGGCTTGGCCAGAATCTTTCTCCTTTTACGATTCCTGACAAGCAGGAAGGATTCCCGACAAGCCTGCCTGCCGGCAGGCAGGCGAGAATGACAGAATTGTGTAAATTCATTTATGAGACATTACATTAGTAAATTATACAAAATACTACAGACAAAATAAAATTTTATATGGCATAAAATAATCTCCCCTCCGATGAATATCAAATTATGTGTAATTATACTATTTTGCAGTAATTTCCGTCATCTCAGATGGATATGATAGAGTATAATACTGGTCAAAATAATAGTAGACAAAAGTAGTAATAACAGGGGCTGTTAAAAAACTCACCTGACAAAAGATTTAAATCTGTCAACAGCCACTTGATAGGGTATAATTTCCTTATGGATATTAAAAGGAAAATACAACAGGTTCCTTCCTCCCACTTTCCATAAAAAACATAGACTGTAACAGATTATCCAGTTTTTACTTTTACATTATTTTCGATATGCCTCTCTACGGTGTCGCACATGATAAATAATTACAAGCTTTTTCTCCAAATCGACCTGATAAATTACACGATAATCTCGTACGCGAATACGGTAGCTTGATTCTACACCATGAAGTTTACGATGTTGCAATGGAAAAGGGTTATTAGTAAGGGATTCAACTACCTAAAGAATTTGAGGTATATATTGCCTATCAATGCCTTTTAGTTCTTTTTCTGCTGAATGCTTCCACTCTATTTCATAAGAGGCCATCTGCTTTTAACCGTTTCTTTAACTCATCAAAGCGCATAGTTGGTTCATTCCTGCGTTCAGCAATAACAGCAAGATCATGAATATCTGCTAAAAGTTCCTCGTATTCTTCCACGGGGATAACAACAGCAGTTTTTTGACCACTTTCATCTATTAAATATTGTGGTTGAATTTTACCCATGCCTTTCTCCTATTCGGTTGATTTTAACTAGATTATAGCAGATTAAAGTCAATAAAGGATCAAAGCCCTTATGATTAACATCAAGCTCCCTGTCAGCTACCGATGTGGACTTATCATTAAAACCTAATTCCATATTTTACAGCTTACAGACCTACAGAAAAGATATAAAAAACTGCGGATAGAATGTAAAAGGGGATGGAGAATATCAAATGAACTACCCCGCAGCAGAGCTGCGAGGTATCAAAGTCATACCCGTGAAAACGGGTATCCAGACGCTGTCCCTGCGAAGGCAGGGAACTATCAGGGAACTATAAGGAATTGGGTTCCTGTTTTCACAGGAAACCCTGGATTCCCGCTCAAAAAACTGCGGGAATGACGGACAAAGGTCCCCCTTCTTTCCCCCTTCCTTGTTTCCACAAGGAAACACGGGGGACTTTGTTTTCACAAAGAAAACAGGGGTACAAAGAAAGATTCCCGACAAGCGGGAATGACACAACATGCGCAATAATTTAAGACACTGTGTATAACAGACGGTCTGGTAGGTTATAATTCCCTTATGGATATCAAAAAAAAATTACAGCAGGTCCCGTCTTCCCCTGGCATTTACATAATGAAAGGATATAAGGACAGAATTGTTTATGTTGGCAAGGCTAAAAACCTGAAAAACAGGCTGAGGTCATACTTTCAGGATTCTTCCATATTGGATGCAAGGAAAGCAAAAATGATTAAGGAAATCCGCAATTTTGACTATGTAGTAGCTAAAAACGAGTTCGAGGCACTCGTGCTTGAGGCAAACTATATAAAAAGGTCAAAGCCGAAATATAACATAATCCTCAGGGACGATAAAAACTATCCATACCTGAAGCTGACTGTAAATGAACAATGGCCAAGGCTTGAAGTGTCAAGGGGGGTTGCTAAAGACAGCGTTCTCTATTTCGGCCCGTATGTGCCGGCGGGCGGCATGTGGGAAATACTGAAATTTATTCGGCTTAATTTCACCCTGAGGAAATGCAGATATAATCTCAATAAACCTTTAAGGCCGTGTATCCAGCACCAGATGGCAAAGTGTCTTGCCCCGTGTGCGGAAAACTTCCGGGATAAAACAGACAGAAACAGATACATGGAGGTTGTCAATGAGGTAAAGCTCTTTCTTCAGGGGAAAAAAGGGGAGCTCCTCTCAAGCCTCCGGAAAAAAATGCAGCAGCATTCAGAAAACCTACAATTTGAAGAGGCAGCTAAAATAAGGGACAGGCTAAAGACACTTGAAAAGGCTTTGGAGTCCCAGAGAGTAATAGCGCCTGAACTCGGGGATATGGACGTCATCGGCCTGTACAGGGAAAACCAGGAAGCCTCTATATTTATGTTGTTTATAAGAAATGGCATGGTCATTGGTCAAAAAGACTTTTTCCTTAAAAAACTTGGCGGGATAGAAAACCATAATCTTATCTCTAACTTCATAGAACAATTCTATTCAAAAGAGATAATTCTTCCTCCAAAGATAATCCTGCCTTTAAAGGGGGAATTCAGGACCCAGAGGCTGTGGCTCAGTAAAAAACGGAGCGATACCGTTACACTTTCCACTTCAAAAAACAAAAAGGAATCCGGGGTCTTAAAAATGGCCTCAGACAATGCCTATCACTCTTTCTGCGCTCACAAAGAAATAAAAACATCAAGTACATCAAGAGAAACGCTTGTATCACTAAAAGAATTTCTTAACCTGAAGACAATCCCGAAGAGAATAGAAGCTATTGACGTATCCAATATTGCTGGTTCTGAAGCAGTTGGCGCCCTAATTGTATGGGAAGATGGGAAATTCATCAAAAATGATTACCGGCTTTTTAAAATAAAAACAGTTGAAGGAATTGATGACTTTGCAATGAGTGGAGAAGTAGTGGGCAGACATTTTAAAAAACTCTCTGGCAAAGGCGGGAAACTGCCTCAGTTGATTCTTATTGACGGCGGCAGGGGACAGCTTTCTTCCGCTGTAAAGGCAATGAAGCACTTTGAATTGCCGATAGAGATAACAGCACTTGCAAAAGCAAAAAAAGGACTGGCTGACAGGGTATATTTACCGATGAAAACAAGCGCCATACCCCTGGAGCCTTTTACTTCCACAACGCATCTGTTGCAGAGAATACGGAATGAAGCACACAGATTCGCAATAAGCTTCCATAAAAAACTCAGGACGAAAAGAGTTCTTGAGTCCCCGCTGGAAAAAATCAGTGGCATAGGAAAGACAAGGAGGCTTTTACTCCTTAGACACTTTGGTAGCATTGACAGCATAAAAAAAGCTACTATAGATGAAATTGCCTCGATAAGGGGGTTGAACAGAAAAACTGCAGAACTCTTGAAGACATCCCTGGGCGGGTCAATATGATAAAGAAATACAACTATTGATTCCTGTAAATCTAATGCCCTATGCCTGTCCTCGCTTGTCGGGGATCAGCGGTAATCTTGTCATTCCGGCCTGCCTGCCGGCAGGCAGGCTTGTCCGGAATCATTCTTACGGAAGGACTCCCGACAAGCGGGAGTGACAGAAAGGAGAGGATTTTGCTTATGCTGGAATGATTAACTCCGTAGGACATTTGTTATGTAGGAGTCAATAAGATGAATAATATGAATATCTATATTTCAGGTTCAATTGCATACGACAGGATTATGGACTTTCCCGGTAAATTTGCTGACCATATTCTCCCTGACAAAATACACATTCTCAATGTATGTTTTACCGTTAACGGGCTGGCTGAGAAATTCGGAGGCACTGCGGGCAATATAGCTTATTCTCTGCGTCTCCTTGAAGAGGACACGATTATACTTGCAACAATAGGCAAAGACTATGAAAATTACTTTAACTGGTTAAAGAAGAATAAAATTTCCACTGAGGGAATCAAAATAATTAATGAGGAATTTACTGCCGGGGCGTATATAACCACAGACAAGACTGATAACCAGATAACAGGCTTTAACCCCGGTTCGATGAAACATCCTTCAGAATACAAATTCACAAATATTGAATCTGAAAAGTCAATCGCGCTTATAGCCCCGGGCAATCTTCAGGACATGGCTGATTACGCAAATGTATACAAGGACAAAGGTATTCAATATATCTGCGACCCCGGTCAGTCCCTCACTGCCTGGGAAGGAAAAGCCCTGGGGGAGTGGATTGACGGCTCAATGTTATTAATCTCCAATGACTATGAACTTGAATTGATTATAAAAATGACTGGAACTGATAAAAAAGGCCTTTTAGGCCTGACAAAGACTATCATTACAACACTTGGAGAAAAAGGTTCTCTTATAAGCACTCTTGATAAAGAGATAAAGATACCCGCAGCAAAAGTCCTGAACATCTCAGACCCTACCGGCGCAGGCGACGCATACAGGGCGGGTCTTCTGAAAGGCCTTGTTACGAACAGGGATATTGAAATTGCTGCAAAAATAGGAGCTGTTGCATCCCTTTATGCAATAGAGAATTACGGAACCCAGGAACATTACTATTCATATGAAGATTTCATTGAAAGATACAGGACTAATTTTGGAGAACTATAAAAGAAACACAGATGAACACAGATAAAAAATACAGATAATTGCAGATGTAAAAAAGTAAATAGTAGAGGGTAGAGAGCCTGCCTGCCGGCAGGCAGGCCTGCCTGACAGCAGTCAGGTACATCAGTGATCATCTGTAATAAATCTGCGATTATCTGCGATTCTTTCATATGGACATCACAGACCTCAGAAAAATCGGAAAACGTCTAAGACAGGAAATCCCGCCACTGGTGTGGAAACTTCATGGAAACAGCCCAATCGGTAAAGGTGCAAGTGGTGATATGACTTATCCGATTGACAAAAGGGCTGAAGAAATAATCTTTGAAGAAATAGAAAAGCTTGACAGGCCTTTTACTCTCATATCAGAAGAATACGGCTTTAAGGAGATAAAAGGAGGAGGCCGAAAACTCCTGATAGACCCTGTTGACGGAAGTAAGAACGCCCTTTCCGGCATCCCTTTCTTTTCAACATCAATAGCGCTGGTTGATGGAGATACGATACAACAAACCTCAACAGGATATGTTATAAATCTAATTACCGGTGACGAATTCTGGGCTGTAAAAGGCAGGGGCAGTTTCTTTAATGGAGCGCCTGTTAAAACCCGGCAGGATGAAGGATTTGAAGTGGTTGCTTATGAGGCACAGACACCAAAAGTAGACATTCCTAAGATTATCCCTCTGCTTTCCCTGTTCCGAAGAACCCGGTGTTTCGGCTCGATAGCCCTTGACATGGCTTTTTTGGCTCAGGGGGCTGTCAGCATGTTCATCACCCCTGCACCATCAAGAAGCTTTGACTTTGCCTCAGGATATATTCTTATTAAAGAGGCTGGCGGC